>CANRWP010000043.1 GCA_947643595.1 uncultured bacterium
CCGGCGTCTGCCTTTTCTGAACATCAAACACCAACCCTGTTTCGCAATCACCTATGTAAATTAAGACAGGTAAAAAATTGCCTATCACTAAATAACATACTATTCCGGGGGCAAAAAGTCAATTAGGGGGATGAAAAAAATGACTTGTTTTTAAAAAAGTACAAAACAAAACACCGCCCCCACGACAGATGCCACAGAAACAGTGCTTCATGGGCCATCAGGGACTCGAACCCTGGACAAATAGATTAAGAGTCTACTGCTCTACCAACTGAGCTAATGGCCCGTCCCATATGAAAATGTTGTGATTTACAACGCAAGAATGATTATAGTATAATGTTTTTGAGAATGCAAGTGTTTTTTTGCAAAAAATTAAAAAAATTAGAATAAAATGGATGGAGAAGAAAGAGATGATATTTGAAAGCCATGCTCATTATGATGATAAGGCGTTTGATGGAGACAGAGAGGTGCTGCTGCGCAGGCTCAGAGTGGATGGGATCAGCTATGTTGTGAATGTCTCTTCGGATCTTTCCTCGGTGGAGGCAACGCTTAGCCTGGCGGACAAACATGAGTATGTCTTCGCGGCGGTAGGGATACACCCCAGTGACACAGGGGAATTGGATGAAGAAAAGTTTGGCTGGCTGAGCAGACAATGCTGGCGGCCGAAGGTGGTTGCGGTGGGTGAGATCGGGCTGGATTACCATTGGGATAACGTGGAGAGGGAGACGCAGAAGAAATGGTTTGCGAGACAGCTTGCGTTGGCGAAAGAGATGCGGTTTCCGGTGATCATCCACTCCAGGGACGCGGCAAAGGATACGCTGGACGTGATGAGAGCGGAGGGGCAGGTGCCGAGGCGGGGCGTGATCCACTGTTTTTCTTACACGAAAGAGACGGCGAGAGAATTTTTGGATATGGATTATCTGATCGGAGTGGGGGGTGTCGTCACATTTTCTAACGCGAAAAAATTGCGGGAGTGTGTGGAGTATGTGCCGCTTAACAGGATCCTGCTGGAGACGGACTGTCCATACCTTGCGCCGGTTCCCTATCGGGGGAAGAGAAACTGCTCCGCTTATCTGCCCTATGTGGTGAAGGAGATCGCCAGGATCAAGGGGATTTCCGAGGAGGAAGTGGAGGCGGCGACGGAGAGAAACGCGAAGAGGTTATTCAGTACCCCGTGCGAGTACATATTTGAATAGAGAAAAGAGATGAGATTATGGTGACATTGGGGATTCCGCAGAATACGATAGCAATACTTCAGAAATACCGGTTCCATTTTCAGAAGAAATACGGGCAGAATTTTCTGATCGATACGTCTGTGCTGGAGAGGATCATAAAGGCGGCACAGATCGGGAAGGAGGACTGCGTTCTGGAGATCGGCCCCGGCATCGGCACAATGACGCAGTATCTGGCGGAGAGCGCCGGGAAGGTGATCGCGGTGGAGATCGATAAAGCGCTGATTCCGATTCTGGGGGAGACCCTTGCCCCCTACGGGAACGTCACGGTCATACAGGGGGATATACTGAAGGTGGATATAGGGGAACTGGCGGAGAAATACAACGGCGGAAAACCGCTCAAAGTGACGGCGAATCTGCCCTACTACATCACGACGCCGATCATCATGGGACTTTTTGAGAGGAAAGTGCCGGTGTCCGGTATCACTGTCATGGTGCAGAAGGAGGTGGCCGAGCGTATGCAGGCGAAGCCCGGGACGAAAGACTACGGTGCCCTTTCCCTGGCGGTGCAGTATTACGCCAGACCGCAGGTCGTGGCGAACGTTCCGCCCAACTGTTTTATGCCGCGGCCAACGGTGGGGAGCGCCGTGATCCATTTGGAGCGGCATGAGGAGCCGCCGGTTTCGGTGCAGGATGAAAAATTCCTGTTCGATATCATCCGCGCTGCCTTCAACCAGCGCCGGAAAATGATGACAAACGCGCTGGCGGGGGCGGGAGATCTGCATCTGTCGAAGGAGCAGATCGTTTGGGCGCTGAGGGAACTGGAAATCCCGGAGACGATCCGGGGGGAGAAACTCAGTCTGTCGCAGTTCGCGATGCTCTCCGATCGACTGAGAGATTTTCAGCGCTGAAATGCCCCAAAAATCCACAACATTTAGTGTATATCGCTTTGACTTATAACAAAACCTATGGTACACTTAAAAGCTAGGAAGAATTTGTTTTGGATGAGTTTGAGGTGATCCCCTTTGGATAAACAGGAATACAAAATAAGATCGGAAGAGATCAGAACTTTAGTAGAAGAAAAAAACTACCGGGAAGCAGCGGAGATAGCGGATACGATCGACTGGCGGAGGGTGAAGAGCGTGAAGATGCTCTGCACGATCAGCGATATCTATAAGATGGTTCGCCGTTACGAGGACAGCAAAACCATTCTGGAGATGGCCTACGAGAAACGGCCAGGAAGCAGGATGATCGTCTACGCGCTGACGGAGCTCTGCCTGAAACTGAGCGATGTGGTGAATGCCTGGGAGTATTATAAAGAGTTCTGCCAGGTGGCGCCGGAGGACAGCAGAAAATATATTCTGTTGTACAAGGTGTACGCGGCGCAGGAAGTCAGCCTGGAAGAGCAGATCAAAGTATTGGAAAAGCTGAAAGAGGAAGAATACATAGACAGATGGGTCTATGAACTGGCCTATCTGTACCACAAGATCGGCTTCGGAACGAAATGTGTGGAAGAATGCGACGAGATGATTCTCTGGCTCGGAGAAGGGAAGTATGTGCGTAAAGCGATGGAGCTGAAGATGCTGCACGAGCCCCTGACGCCGAAGCAGCAGGCCCTCTACAATGGCGAGAGACAGCTGGAAATCGAGCAGGGTGACACACAGGTCATTCCCAATCTGGAGGCGGCTATCGTCAAGGAAAACGCCGGCAGGAACGTCTCGGAGGCGCCGACCATCAAGCTTCCCACAGAGGAACTGCAGGATATTCAGGTGAAAATTTTGGACAACAGTCCCTACAATACGATCAACCTGCAGCAGGAGTTGGCGAAGGATATGAAGCGCCTGATGGAAGGCGAGGACAGGCAGGCCGTCTGGGAGGGCATGGATCCGGTCATGCAGGATAGTCAAAACGATGATTTTGTCTATGGACAGGGTGCGGATGAGGGCGTATCTTATAATCAGGGGATCGCATCGGAAGAGCCGGAGGATGCGGATGCGCTCTATGACGGCGACGAGGAGGAGATCATAAACGACACCGGAGAAATTTTCATTCAGGAAAATTCTGAGGAGGAAGAAGAGACGGATCCCATCATGGAGAGCCTGATGGCGCCTATGCTGGAGGAGACACAGGAGCTTCCGCCCGTGCCGGATATGGAAGAGGTGTTTTTTGAGGATCCCAACACCACTGATCTGACCAAAGCGGTCTCCCAGCCGGAGATAAGAGAGGCGCTGCGGAGAGCGGAGAAAAAAGAGGCGGAAGAGATCGAAGAAATCGAGGAGATAAAAAGTCCGGTCTATGAGGAGGAGAGTTCCGCTTCCGGCGTGAAGAAGGTCATCGTGCCCAATGTGCCGGTGCAGGGAGTTTTGCGCCCGCCGAAAGACATGATGCAGCCGACGGATTTCGCGGTGCATAACTCCGGTTTTGACGAGATTTTGTCCCAGGAGGCGGATGGCCAGATCTCTCTCATTGTGCCGGAGAAAGAAAAGGTGGAGAAACAGATCACCGGTCAGATGAGCATTCAGGACATTCTGCAGGAATGGGAGCAGATGAAGAAGAATAAGGAAGCTCAGCTGAAGGATACCGTGCAGAAGAGCGTTCTGGATAAGACGGGCGATATCTTTGCGGAGTTTGAGGCTTCCAGAGATGATCTGATCAGGGAACTGGAGAAAAGGTCGAGAGAGGCGGAGGCCAGGGAGGCCGGGAAAGCGGCAGCAGAGGAAGCGGAAATACAGCCGGAAGAGACGCCGGAGATCGCGCCCGCCGAGGCTGAGCCGCAGCCGGAACCGGAACCGGAGATCGAGAAGGCGGAGGAGAACGAGAAAGAGGAGCAGGGGCAGAGGACTCTGCCCGAGGAACTGCGCCCGGCGCTGAACGACAGACCCCTCTCGCCGGAGGAAAAAGAACTGTTTGATTCATTTGTGCACAGCCGCAGATCGAAGGGGCAGCTGTTGCATGTTCTGGACAATATGAGTCTCGCCGCTTACACGGGCAACGTGCTGATCACCGGGGAGGAGGACGCGGGGGCGATGAACTTTGCGAGAAACCTGGTGCGGAACATGCAGATGTCGGACAGCAATTTCTCGGGCAAGGCCGCGAAGATCACCGGGAAGGCGTTAAATAAAAAAGAACCGGGCGATATCATCGATAAGCTGAAGAACGGCGCGTTGATCGTGGCGGATGCGGGGGGGATGAACTGCTCCACGGCGGAAGCGCTGGTGAGGGCGTTGCAGACGGAGAGCAAGGGCATCATCGTGATGCTGGTGGACACCAAAAACGCGGTCAACAGCCTTCTGGAGGTCAACGAGGTGTTGAAGGATCCGTTCAACACCAGGATCGATATCGAGGCGCTGGATGATGGGGCGCTCGTGGCTTACGGCAAAAAGTTTGCTTACGATAAAGAGTATGGCATAGATGAGATGGGCGTGCTGGCGCTGCACACGAGAATTGCGGACATGCAGACGGCGGAGCATTCGGTCACCACATCGGATGTGCGCAGGCTTGTAAAGGAAGCGATCCAGCATGCCAACAAAAAGACGCCGAAGCATTTCTTAGATGTGCTGATCGGAAAGCGTTATGACAGAGAGGATATGATCGTACTCAGAGAAGAAGATTTCTTCTATTATGCATAAAGAGTCAAAATAAAATTGGGAAAGAGAAGGGATGAGGTATGGCGAGGAAGAAAAGTACTTTAGACACAAGACCGGAGGAAAAAAAGGTATTTATATCTGAGGCGGATCAGTTCCTGTTTGCGGAGGGAACACACTATGATATCTATAAGAAGTTGGGTGCGCATCCGTCGGTGGAAAGAGGAAAGAAGGGTTACTTCTTTGGAGTGTGGGCGCCCAATGCGGCCGAGATTTTTGTGATTGGTGAATTTAACGACTGGAATGAGACGGCAAATCCGATGAAAAAGCTGGGACCCGGGGGGATCTGGAGCTGCTTTATCCCCGGCGTGGAAAAGAACCAGATGTATAAATTCCTGGTAGTGACCGAGGCGGGCGATAAGCTCTACAAGGCGGATCCGTTCGCGAATTATGCGGAGATGCGTCCCGGCAATGCGTCAAAAACGACAGATCTGTCAGGATTCAAATGGTCGGACAGTGCCTGGCTGGAGAAGCGGGATCAGAAGGATATGAAAAAAGAGCCGATGGCGATCTACGAGTGCCACATCGGTTCCTGGATGAAGCATCCGGACGGTACGGAGGACGGTTTCTATAATTACAGGGAGTTTGCGGACAGGGTCTGCGACTATATGAAAGAGATGGGTTACACCCATATCGAGTTGATGGGAATTGCGGAATATCCGTTCGACGGTTCCTGGGGGTATCAGGTGACGGGGTATTACGCGCCCACGTCCCGCCATGGGGAGCCTGCGGATTTTATGTACCTGGTCAATAAATTTCACAGAGCGGGAATCGGCGTTATTCTGGACTGGGTGCCCGCCCATTTCGCGACGGACGCGCACGGTCTGGGCAGATTTGACGGCGAATGTATTTTTGAGCATCCCGATCCGAGGCTCGGGGAGCATCCCGACTGGGGGACAAAGATCTTCAACTACGGGAAGACGGAGGTAAAGAATTTCCTGATCGCCAACGCGCTGTTCTGGCTGAAAGAATACCATGTGGACGGTATCCGTGTGGATGCGGTGGCTTCCATGCTGTATCTGGACTACGGAAAACAGGACGGACAGTGGGTCCCCAATATTTACGGGGGAAATAAGAATCTGGAGGCGATCGAGTTCTTCAAACATTTAAACTCCGTGATCCGCGGCACATATCCGGGATTTTTGACGATCGCCGAGGAATCTACGGCGTGGCCGATGGTGACAGGCGATATCAAGGACGGCGGTCTGGGCTTCTCCTTCAAGTGGAATATGGGCTGGATGCATGATTTTTGTGAGTATATGAAGTTAGATCCCTATTTCCGGAAGGACAACCACTACAGCATGACCTTTGCCATGACCTATAACAGCAGCGAGAGCTATATTCTGCCGCTCTCCCACGACGAGGTGGTACATCTGAAATGTTCCATGCTCAATAAGATGCCGGGATACCAGGTGGATAAGTACGCCAACCTGCGCAACGGCTACACCTTTATGATGGGACACAACGGAAAAAAACTTCTGTTCATGGGACAGGAGTTCGGGCAGGAGAGAGAGTGGAGCGAGGCGAGAGAGCTCGACTGGTATCTGTTGGGTGAGAATCTGAACAAGGGTCTGCAGGATTACGTGAAAGAGCTGCTTCGCATCTACCGGAAATATCCTTGCCTCTGGGAGGACGACGCGGACTGGAGTGGATTTGAGTGGATGAATGCGGACGACTGTGACAGAAGTACCTACAGTTTTATCCGAAAATGTGCGAGTGATAAAAAACGGTTGTTATTTATTATCAATATGACCCCGATGAAGTGGGAAAAATACAGGGTTGGCGTGCCTGCAAAGAAAAAATATAAGCTGTTATTAAATAGTACGGAGGAGCGTTTCGGCGGAAGCGGCGCGGAGGTGCCGGCGGAGATCACGGCGAAGAAGGAGCCCTGCTGTTTTAAGGATTATTCGATCGTTCTCGACCTGCCGCCCTACAGTGCGTTGATCTATGCATTTTAGGGAGGGGCTTTAGAGAAGAGGAAAGTCTGACGATATAAAGAGTGTATGCTGGAGCATGCACTCTTTTTTGTGGGGGCATGGGCTCGAATGGAGAAAGACAGAGTGGAAGAGGGATTTCGGGAATGAAGATTACATTTGAACAGATGCAGGGAAATAACGGCGTGCAGGGAAGAGGAGCGGAAAAACCGCAGGCGGCTGCGCAGGACAGCGCGAAAAAGGCGGAGAAAGCGGGCGCTTATTCCGTGGATATAGGCGGGCAGGGCGGCCGCAGGCAGGACGGGACCTATAAAAAAGCGGATATGACAGCGGACGAGATATCCATGCAGGCCTCCCAGATGGATATGGATATACAGAGGATGTATATGGCGGTCATGTCGAACTCCATGTCTCAGGATGAATTTAATGAGATGCTGGAGGACGGGGTGGACGTCTCGAATATAGATATCGAGACGATGGTGACGATCCTGGACCAGATCAAGGTTGCCGTGGCGAAGGGCGGCGGCGAGATCGCGGGTTTTACGGATAAGTTATCGAAGGAGACAATGGAAGAGATCCTGGGCAGCAGCGCCTACGCGCAGGCGCTCGAGAGTGGTCTGGAGGAGGGGGCTGTCGCCTATATGGTGGACCGGCAGCTGCCGCCTACTGCGGAGAATATCTATAAGGCGAAGTATTCCGCGGGAGCTTATCAAGGACAGAAGGATCCGGAGATACCGGGAGCTGAGGATGCGGAATTCTGGGAACAGATCGACAGAGTGATCGACGAGGCGGGGCTTCCCCGAAATGAGGAGAGCAGAGAGGATGCTGCCTTTCTGTTGAGACACGATATTCCGCTGACGGAGGAGAACCTGCGGCTGTATGAAAAGGTAAAGGCGTTTGGGCCGGACGGTGCAGGGATCTCGGAGGAGGAGCTGAAATATCGGATCGGCATGCAGATCTATGAGGGGAAGGCGGCGTACCAGGCGGATCTTTCGGGCAGGGAGAGCATCTACGAGCAGGCAGCGGGCATCTATGAGACCGTGCAGGGGCTGACGCCGGAGGCGGCGGAGAAGGCGGCCTTGGAGCTGCCGGAGGGCAGAGACCTCACTTTAAAGGATCTGGCGGAGGCGCAGAAGGAGACGGAACAATCCGGAGGGGAGCAGAAGAAGGAAGCGGCCAAGGCGGAAATGCCCGGGGAAAGCAGGGAACTTCTCACGGCGAGACGGCAGCTGGAGGAAGTGCGCCTGCGGATGACGATAGAAGCGAACGTGAAACTGCTGCGCAGCGGTTTTCAGATCGACACCGCGCCGATGGAGGAGCTGATCGAGCGGCTGAGGGCTGCGGAGGAAATGCTTACAGAGCAGGGAATTCCTCAGACAGCGGAAGTGATGGAGAAGATCGACGGGCTGCGCGCCATGCCGGCCGCGACCCTGTCCTATGTGGTGAGCAGGGAGATATCCTTCACGATAGAAGCGCTGCATGAAAAGGGCAGCGAGCTGCAGAGCGGGTTTGAGCGGGCCGACAGCGAACAGGTCAGACGGGAAACGGCCAGAGGGCGCTATGAGACGATGCAGACGGAAGTGCGGGCGGATCTGGGCGATTCCATCCGGAAAGCGTTCCGGAATGTGGATGATATATTGACAGATATGAACAGGGAGCCCTCCGAGGAAAATCGCAGGGCGGTTCGGATGTTAGGGTACAACAGACTGGAGATCAACGAGGAGAATCTGGACCGGGCGCTGGAAGTGGATCGTAAGGTGCAGAGTCTGTTCCGGGATATGAAGCCGGGGAGAGTGCTGCAGATGATCCGGGACGGTGTGGATGTTCTTCACACGGACATCGGGCAGCTGGACGATTATCTGACGAGGCAGGGAAGCGGCTTTATGGAGGAGAGCGAGGATTTCGCGCGCTTTTTGTATAAGCTGGATAAAAACGGTGCGATCACAGCCGAGGAGCGGGAGAGCTATATCGGCATCTACAGGCTTGTCCGCCAGGTGGAGAAGTCGGACGGAAAAGCCCAGGGCTATCTGCTGGGGAGTGAGGCGGAGCTGACCATGGAAAACCTGCTGGCGGCGGTGAGAAGCGGCAGAAGGGGCTATATGGATTACCGTGTGGATGAGAATTTTGCCGGTGTGGACGCGCTGCAGAGAGGCAAGAGTATTATCGACCAGATAGAGGCGGCGCCCTACGAGAGCCTCGAAGGTTACGAGGAGGCGGTGCGGGCGTTTAGGAGCGCGGAGAAAAAAGCAGGACAGGCGGAGGCGGTCGATTTACTGAAGGAAATGCAACAGCCCGTCACAGTATCGAATCTGCTGGAGGCGTCTTCGGTATTGCAGGAGAGCGCGGAGATTTATCAGAGGATAGAGGACTGCGAGAGAGAGACAGCCAGAGAAGAAAATCTGGAAGGCGAGCAGAGCAGACTGGAAGGTTATGTGGCCAGCCTGCAGGAGACGATGACGGATGAGGCTTCTCTCCGGGAGGGCATGGAAGCGTTTGCGGAGCAGACGGAGAAAATTCTGCGGGAGGCAGAGTACAGAGACGGCGCGACGGAGCTGGATATCCGGAATTTGCAGCGTCTTTCGAGAGGAATTCGTTTCCGGGCGGCGCTCTCCAGAGAATCCCGCTATCAGATCCCGGTGAAACTGAAGGAAGGCTATGCCGTGATGAATCTGACGGTGCGCGTGGGAACAGGAACGGCTCAGGCGGAGATCTCCCTGGCGACGGAAGAGTACGGCAGGCTGGAAGCCCTGTTTACGCGGAGTGAGGAGAAGACGGAAGGGGAGGCGGTGAAAGCCGGTGTCAGCGGAACCTTTTTTGCGGAGACGGAGGGCGGCGCAGCGATGCTTGAGAACATTTCCGGGAAAATACGGGAAAAGCTGCAGGAAAACGGGACAGCGGCGGAAGAGATAAGCGTTATAAGGGGGAGCCGTGTGAAGAGGGGCACTCCTGAGGATACGGCCCGGGGCGCGGAGAAAGCGGAAGCAAAAGAAATTTCTACGGGTGAACTTTATCAAATCGCTAAAATTTTTGTGGAAACTGTCCGAAATGAATATTGAGCATAAGATGGAGCTGAATTTATAAAATTTACAAACGGATTTGTAAAGCGGAAAGGAAAAAGAATGAGAATCAACTATAACGCGACAGCGATGCAGGCAGTGAATGCCCTGAATAAGAATGATCAGAATCTGTCCGTATCGACAGGAAAGTTGAGTTCCGGCTATAAGATCAACAGAGCGAAGGATAATCCGTCCGGCTATGCGATGTCCAGGAAGATGCACGCTCAGCTGGTGGGACTGATGCAGGCGAGGGACAATTCTGACACGGGTGTCAATATTTTGAAAGCGGTGGACGGAGCTCTCACAGAAGTGCATGATATGCTGCAGAGAATAAACGAACTTGCCATCAAGGGAGCCAACGGCACGCTCTCCGACGGCGACAGGGCGCTTGTGGATGAGGAAGTACAGAAACTGAAAGAGGAAATCCAGCGCGTCTCGGAGACCTTTGAGTTTAACGGACAGAAGCTGTTGGATGGCTCGTTTCAGCTGAAAGGGTATACGGATAACATTGACGTCAAGACGGCAGGATACGACGAGAGGATAGAGAACGGCACGTACCTGTTTGATCTCACGGATTTTAAGAATGCTCAGCTGTACGACGCGGAAGACAATTTCGTGGAGGAAGTTTTCAATTCGTGGAAGAAAACCATAGAGGTTCCGGCGGATCCCGACAATAACACGATACCGGCGGCGCCGGGAACTATTTTCCCGGAAGGTTTTGACAAAACGGTGACGATTGCCAACAATAACGCGAAGCCGATCCAGGTGACCAAGCCGGATGGGACGAAGATAGATACCTATGTATCCAATGTAAACGGAACCTATGTGACTCTGACGGGCCCAGGGGGATTTGAGACGACTCTGGATATCAGGAAAGGTTTTACCGACGCGGCGAATGCTGCTAATGTAGTTGCAGTGGAATTTACCGGTCTCGGCCCCATGGAGATCCAGGTGGGTGCAAACGAAGGGCAGGATCTGCAGGTGGAGATTCCTGAAGTGGGAATAAAAGGCCTTGAGATCAACACCATCAATACAAAGACAGCGGAGAGCGCCAGAATAGCGATCACAAAAGTCAGCGCAGCCATCGACAAATTGTCCGGCATCAGGAGTAAGATCGGCGCATACCAGAACCGTCTGGAATCCATCGTGACGAGCAATGAGATCAACCACGAAAATATGACGGCGGCGTTCTCCAACATTATGGATACCGATATGTCTGAGGAATATACGGAGTATTCTACCTATCAGATACTCTCCCAGGCGAGCACTTCCGTGCTGGCACAGGCGAATGAGCGGCCTTCCCAGGTGCTGCAGCTTCTGCAGTAAAGCTGAATTACGAAGTGATTCAGCGCTACTGCACGATCAGCGAAGCGGATCATACGGTTTCTCATATTACGAGGGATGGGTGTTTTATGAAAGATGAGCTGAAAAAAGAATTTACAAGGCGGATCTCGCAGGCGAACCCGGTGTCCATGATCACGGTTCTCTATGATATGACGATCGTATATCTGGGGGATGCGAGAGCCTTTCTGGAAAAAAAGCGGGAGAAGGAATTTGTCCGGGAACTTCACCGTGCTCAGGATTGTCTGATGGAGCTGTCAAATTCTCTCAACATGAAATATGAGCCGGCGCCAGCGCTGCACAAGCTGTATCTGTATATGCATAAAGAACTGGCGAAGGCGATCGTCGCTTCCTCGGCGGAGCCCCTGGCGCAGCCGGAGAGCATCCTGAAACGATTGCGCGATGCCTATCTGGAACTGGAAAAGACCGGCTCCTTTGAGCCGGTCATGGACAATGCGCAGCAGATATACGCAGGATTGACTTATGGAAAGAACTCCCTTATTGAAAGTCTTGCGCAGCCTGTGAATAACAGGGGATTCTTAGCCTGAACTTAATCTGAAAAATCTTCTTTGGGCAGCGGTGCGAAATCCGCTGCTTTTATAATGTTCAGCTCAGAGGCCTTTTCCATTAAAAATTTGTAACGCTTTAATACCGCATTTACTTTGTAGATATAGCAGTCTATCAGATCCGGATCCGTCACATTGTCAAATCCGGAATAGGCAATTTCAAGTTCCGCCCGGGTCAGTTTTAAATCATTCAACAAACGCTTTTCATCTTTGTCCCTCGCCGACAGTTCCGGTTCATCAGCCGTGTATGTAGTGTGGCTGAAAAAGGATTTCATACAGCTCCCTCCTGAAAATGATCTATTATAAGTATAAGCGGTGTTCTGGAAATTTATTCCATTTGGCCGAAAATTTATTTTGCCGGGACGAACTCATATCGGAAAAGCTGCCGCATATATTGAAAGGAGGGAGGTGAGAATGTGGATCAGGCAGAATGGGTAATCGGTTTGGTGGCATCTTTTGTGGTGCTTATCGTAGTTTTGAAGAGTAAAGCAAATATGGTGTTTCGTTTTCTGGTGCAGGCTGTCATCGGCAGTGTTTTGATCTACGGCATGAATCAGTTTTTTCTGTCACAAAACCTTGTCTCTATTATTGCAATAAATCCGCTTACCGTTTTGACATGCGGATTCCTTGGAATTCCGGGGGTTCTCCTGCTTTTCTGCGTTCAGATTTTGAGCATGCTGTAGAGATTTCACAAAAATATTTTTTTGTGATAAAAGGGCTGGACAGGCCGAAAAAAAGGCTATATAATCGGACTTACTTCAAAAGTCCATTCGGATTTCTAAAAAATATTTCTGACGTTCTATTTTTCATTTATTTCCCAGAAATGATTTAGGCAATGAAGGAAGAAAAGGAGGGATAAGTTTGTTTTGAAACGGAAAAATATGTAGTCACTATAGTGACCCTGCTGTCGATAGCGGCGGCATGGTTTGATGTAAAGAAAAGTATTATACCCAACGCTCTGCTGTTTCCCGGGATGGGGATCGGCGTGATACTGCGAACCGCGGCAGATATTTATGACGGAAATTGTTCGGATATTTTTGTCATGGCAGCGGAGGTAATCGTTCTTTTTGTTTTTCTTTGGCCTTTCTACGGGATGGGCGGTCTTGGAGCCGGAGACTGTAAGCTCCTTCTTATGGCCGGTGTGTTTCTGCCGGTAAACCAGGCGATCTTTGTTATAGCCAGCGCGTTTTTTATAGCGGCAATCGAGATTATATTCCTGAAACTGATTCGAAAAATGAGAAAGAAAATACCTTTTGCGCCGGCTTTTTTGGTGGCAGTGTTGTTGGGATGGCTGTGAAGATTTGGGAGGTGGAAGAGATGGGAAAGCCGATCATGGCGATCTGTGACAGGCAGGCGGCCTACACGAGCCAGCTGATATCCCTGTTTCAGGAGAAGAAGGAACTGCCCTTTGAAATTCATGGGTTCACAAAAAATGAAAGCCTGGAGGAATTTTGCAGAGATCACAAAATAGCACTTCTGATTATCTCTGAACCGGACTATCAGGAGGATCTGCAGAAAAAGGAGATCGATCGGATCCTGGTATTGCAGGAGGGAATCGGAGAACTTCCGGGGAGCGTGGCCGTGATCAATAAGTATCAGCCGGCGGGTGCGCTGTACCGTGAAATTATGCGGGTGTATGGGGAGGGGGAGAAGGTCGTGCCCTTCCGGGGATTAAAGAGAGGGGAGGTACAGCTGATAGGCGTCTACTCACCGATCCATTCCTGTATGCAGACGACTTTTGCGCTGACAGCGGGACAGCTTCTGGCAAGGAAGAAAAAGACATTGTATCTGAACTTCGAGTGCTTTTCCGGTTTCGAGATGTTGCTCGGGAGGCGGTTTGGGGGAAATCTGACGGATATCCTTTACTACTATGACTGCGCCAGGGAAAAGCTGTCCTATAAGCTGGAGAGCATCGCGCAGCAGATGGGCGGTCTCTACTATATTCCACCGGCGGGATCCTATGAGGACTTTCGGGATATTCCGGAGGAGGAATGGACCAGGATCATCGCGGAGATAGCGAAAGCGGGAGGATATGAGGCGGTGGTGTTGGATCTGACGGAGCAGGTGAGAGGTGTGTACGGACTGCTCGGGAACTGCGATAAGGTCTATACGCTGACCAGGGACGATCGCATGTCGAAGGCGAAGCTGGCGCAGTATGAATTGATGTTGGAGCAGGAGCCGTACCGGGGGATACTCGAAAAAACAGAGAAGTGCAAGCTGCCGATCTTCAAAAATCTGCCTCTGAACCTGGAGCATTTAAATCACAGTGAACTGGCGGATGCTGTGGAAAGGCAGCTGAGGGAGGATGGGATTTTGTGATGGAGAATATGAGGATGAGCGACAGAAAAAAGCGCAGAGATTTTTATCAGGATATCAAGAGGGGAATACAGCAGGAGCTCTTTAGGGAACTGGATTTTTCAAAAGAGCTCGGAGAGGAAGAGCTGTTTGAATTAATAGACGAAAAGATCCACCGGACTGCTCTGCAGAAGGGAATCTGGCTGGAAGAACGCAAGCAGATGCGAAAAGAAATCTTTCAGTCCATGCGGCAGCTGGATATCCTGCAGGAGCTGATAGAGAACCCGAGAATAACAGAGATCATGATAAACGGCAAGGATGATATTTTTGTGGAAGAGGGAGGCAAGCTCTTTCGGTGGGAGAACAGCTTTGATTCGGAGGAAAAACTGAACAACATTATTCAGCAGATGGTATCCGGATGCAACAGAGTGGTGAATGAAGCCTCACCCATTGTGGACGCCAGGCTGGAGAACGGTTCCAGAGTGAATGTGGTGTTAAAGCCGATCGCATTGAACGGACCGATCGTCACGATCCGCCGATTTCCGGAAAAACCGATGGACATGGAAAAGCTGATAGAGCTGGGCGCATTGCAGAAAAATCACAGTCTGTTTCTGAAAAAACTTGTGCTGTCGGGGTATAACATTTTGATCAGCGGAGGGACCGGTTCCGGGAAGACCACATTTTTAAACGCGCTGTCCAACTATATTCCGCGGGAAGAACGGGTGGTGACGATAGAGGACAGCGCGGAACTGCAGCTTGTCTCCATTGAAAACCTGGTGAGGCTGGAGACAAGAAATGCCAACGCGGAAGGGTGCCTGCCGATCACCATCCGAGATCTGATCAGGACGGCGCTGCGGATGAGACCAGACCGGATCATCGTGGGAGAAGTCCGGGGAGCGGAGGCGGTGGATCTGCTGCAGGCGATGAATACCGGCCATGACGGTTCTCTTTCCACCGGACATTCCAACAGCGCGACGGATCTGCTCAGCAGGTTGGAGACGATGGTTCTTATGGGGATGGATCTGCCGGTGGCGGCGATCAGACAGCAGATCGCGTCGGCGGTGGACCTGATCATACATTTGGGGAGACTGCGGGATAAGAGCAGAAAGGTGCTGGAGATCACGGAAGTCTGCGGATACGAAGAGCCGCGGGTCAGGCTGAAACCGCTTTTTGTATACCATTACGAGAGTGAAAAACTGGAGAAAGAAGGAGAACTGGAAAATGTCGCAAAACTGCAGGCGGCGGGACTTGATCCATATGCGGAGAGTTAGGAGATGGTACAGACAGATCTATGGGGCGGAGAGCGGCTTCACGCGGAGGCAGAAGACAGGCGGGACAATGCAGGCCGCAGGAGTGACCCTGTTTCTGGCAATGTTCTTTTACAGATCATTTCTGGCCGTCCCCCTTATGATTCCCGTGGGGATGATCTATCTCACATTGCTGGAAAAAAAGAAGAGGACAAAGGGGCGGGAGAGGCTGCGGAGTGAGTTTAAGGACGCGATCCTGTCTGTCGCGGCAAATCTCCGGGCGGGTTATGCGGTGGAAAATGCTTTTCGGGAGACCATGCAGGAGATGAAAGTGCTGCATGGACGGGAGGCGCCGATCTATCGGGAACTCTATAAAATTACACAGGGGCTGGCGAACCGGATCAGCATTGAGACGCTGATGCAGCAGTTCGCAGGCAGGGCAAAGCTGGAGGAGATACAGGAATTTGCGGATATCTTTTCGATGGCAAAGCGAAGCGGAGGAAATTTGACGGAAATTATTTATGAGACGGCGGCGATGATCAGTGAAAAGATAGACGTGGAGAAGGAGATACAGGTGCTGCTCGCCGCGAAGAGACTGGAACAGAATATTATGTCGGTCATTCCGTTTGCGATCATTCTGTATGTGAGCGCAGCATCCAGCGGATATTTTGATGTGTTGTATGAGACGATTGCCGGCAGAACAGTGATGAGTATATGTCTTGCGGTTTATGCGGCGGCGTATATCATGGGAGTAAAAATTACAGAGGTAAAAATTTAAAAGAGATAAAAAGTCCTTTTTCCATGTCTGTCATAGAGAAGGAGAGGTTCTTTGGTAAAAGATTAGTGCAGTGAAAATAAAAGGCAATCTGAAACAGGATATAAACAGATAACAGATAAAGGTAACAGGAAAATGAGTGACGGACATGTGAAAAGGGATTTTTTATATATAATTGCAGAAAAGATATTTGAGAAGTTTCTGGAAAAGGATAGGGGCGAAAGAAAGATTTCGATGCAGGTGAAAGAAAACCTGGAAAAACTTTACCCGTTCGCGGGGAAAGAGAGAGTGAAGAAATATTATATCCAAAAGATAAGGATTTCTCTGCTGATGGGGCTGGCGGGAATACTGCTGGCGACAGGACTGCTCTTATCGGAGCTGCTGCAGCCGGCAGTGGCGGAAAACAAAATCGAACGGCAGGGGTACGGGGGTATGACAAAAAATGTTCCGGTAAAAGTTACGGTGGGCGGTGAAAAAGAATACGAGATGGACTTGAGGGTAAGGGAGAGGCTTTACAGTGAGAAGCAGTTGAAAGAGCTCTATAAGGATGCACTGCAGGAACTGGAGAAGAGAATTTCTGGAGATAACGAGACTTTGGAGCATGTGGAGACAGATCTGGCTCTGGTGACGGAGATCCCCGGATATCCCTTCCACATTGAGTGGGAGAGCCAAAACTATGATCTGATCGACGGGGAGGGGAAGTTGAGAGAGAGGGAAGCCCTGAAACAGGGCGAGCAGGTCGGGCTGAACGCTGTTTTTACCTGTGAGGAATTTCGGGCCGAGCATCTGTTTTACATACGGATCTATCCCAGAGAACTCACGGTGGAGGAGAGGATGAAAGAGAGACTTCTTGAGGCGGTAGAAACATCCGAGAGAGAGACCGGAGAGGAGGCAGTCATGATTCTCCCGGAGAAACTGGATGGCAAAACTCTGATCTGGAGGAGCAAAAGGAGTGATGTGTGGTTTGGCGTCTTACTGGGAGCCGTCTGCACGGCAGTGACGATCTATTTTATGAAGGACAGAGATCTGAAAAAGGAGGTGGAAAAGAGAGAGTTGCAGATGCGGCTGGCATACCCGGAGATCGTCAGCAAACTGTCGATCTATCTGGGTGCCGGGATAACTGTCAGGATGGCGTGGGAAAAAATATGTGCGGATTATGAGAAGAGAGAAGCGTACAAACAGAAAAATTATGCTTACGAGGAGATGAAGATAGCCTGTCAGGAAATGAAGAGCGGAATAGCCGAGACGGCTGCGTATGAACGGTTCGGAAGAAGATGCGGCATACCGCTTTACGGAAAATTTTCCACGCTGCTCACACAGAATCTTCGCAAGGGAAGCACGAGGCTGGGACCGTTGCTGAAGGAGGAGAGCAGGTTAGCCTTTGAGGAGAGAAAAAATACAGCGAAAAAAGCGGGGGAGGAAGCGGGGACAAAACTGCTGTTGCCGATGGTAATGATGCTCTGTGTCGTGATGTTGATGATTCTTCTGCCGGCATTTATCACATTTTAATAAAGAAAGAGAGGACAGGAAAAATGAAGAAAACATGGAAAGATTTTTTGAGAGAAGAGGACGGAATGGGAACTGTGGAAGTTATTCTGATTATCGTTGTACTGATCGGGCTTGTAATGATTTTCAAGAAACAGTTGACGCAGATAGTGAATGATATTTTTTCCAAGATCGCGTCCCAGAGCAGCAGTATATAAGATGAAAAAGAGAAAGCTAAAGGCCTATCTGACGGTTTATCTGGCGCTTTCGCTCACGGTGCTTCTGTCCGTTGTCATGGCGCTTGTGGCGGGAATCCGAAAAAATACTGCCCGGATGGAAGAAGAGCTTGCCCTGAATACGGCGGGCTGGTCGGCGCTGGCGGAATACCATCAGGAACTCTTCAAACAGTATGATCTGTTTTTTATAGACACTTCTTATGGCAGCAGCCATCCGGGAATAGAAACCATCGGCAAACACGTAAAAGACTATGCGAATAAAAATCTGCAGAACACAAAGTTGCTCGACAGCAGGCTGACATTCATCGGCGTGCAGGAGGCGGAGGTCGCCACCGACCAGGGCGGACAGGTCTTAAAGCGACAGATCGTGGAATACGAAGAACATTATCTGGGGCTGGAGGCTTTGGAGGGCCTGCTGGAAGAATTTAAGACAGCGGGAAGGGAGAAAGTGAACGAGGAAGACCTGATGAAACAGCGGGATAAAAATGAGGAGACTCTTGCCAGTCAGCCGCCGCCGGTAAAAAAGGTGACAAAAAAGAAGTATAACAGAGACACGGGGGACGTGGAAACCTATGAGGAGGAGGAAGAGGTGCCGATCGAGAATCCAGCCGAAGCGGTGAACGGGTTAAGAGGCAAAGGAGTTTTGAATCTGGTAGTGAAGGACACTTCCAAAATTTCCGGCAAACAGGTGGCTCTGGAGGAGTTTCTGTCCTACCGCAGCAATATTTTGCAGGGCACAGGGCTTTTGCAGGAAAAAACGGAGGAGAGCGGATTTTTGACGGAGGAGAAAGAAAGGCTGCTCCTGGAGGCTTATATTTTTCAAAAGTACGGGTATTATGGGCAGGAGAAGGAGAAGGCGGCGCTGGACTATCAGGTGGAGTATCTGATCGCCGGAGAGAATTCGGACACGGAAAATCTGAAGGCGGTGGTACATAGATTGCTGCTGCTCCGGGAAGCGGCAAACGCGGTGTATCTGTACGGCGATTCGGCAAAAAGAGCAGAGATATCCGCCATGGCGGCGTCTGTTGCGGCGGTCGCCCTGGCGCCGTATCTGCAGCCTCTTCTGGAGACATCCATACTGTTTGCCTGGGCGTACATAGAGAGCGTTCAGGATGTAAAGCTTTTGCTGGAGGGCGGAAAGGTTCCGCTTATAAAATCGGCTTCGGACTGGCAGACCGGCCTGAACAGTATTTTGAACTTTACGCCGGGAAACGTCAGCAAAGACACATCCAGGGGACTGAGCTACAGACAGTATCTATCCCTGTTTCTCCTCACAAAAAAGGAAAACGAGCTTTTGTTTTCCATGATGGATGTGATGGAAATGGATATCAGAAAGACAGATTACAATGAAAATTTTCGCATGGATGGCTGTGTCAGCGGATTTCGGATAGCGGCGGAGTTTGAAGACAGAGACAGCGGAAAATGTTCCTTTCTCAGATCGTATTATTATTGATGCAAAAGAATCAAAAAAGGGCGGATAACGGCAGCTTTTTGCGATGAAAATAAAAAATTTCACCTAAAAACAATTCTCTCCGGGCAAAAGGCTCATATTTTCATTAAAATTCCCCAAGCAGGCAAAAGGCTGCTGTTATCCGTCCTTTTTTGGTATTAGAACAAAGACAGAGGACAAGAATGAAACGTGAGGAAAAGAAAAAACGGATAAAGGCGGTGATGACGGTGGAGGCCGCTCTGGTACTGCCCCTGTTTCTTATCCTGTTTATGAACCTGCTCTCCATCATGGAAGTGTATCGCATCCACAGCAGCATTGCGGCATCTCTGTGGGAGGAGGGGAGAAAAACGGCAGAGTATTTGTATCTGAAAAATGCGGCAAAAGAGACTATTGAAGGACTGAAAGATATAAATACAGCGCAGGTAGAGACATTTTTGGCGTCTCTTTCCGGACGGGGGAAAATAGGTGAGGATCTGGCGGAATATCCCGTTTGGGAGAGCATCGTGGCCGGCGGAAAAAACGGTCTTCTGGTAACCGGAAAGACAGACGATGACGGCGTGATCCGCATGGATTGCAGCTATGTTATACATCCGCTGTTCCCGGCTTTTACCCCGGTGTCCAGGGAAATAGAAAATCACTATTACGGACATGCATGGACCGGATATGTTTTGGGTGCAGGAGCGGAAGGAGACGAGCAGGAAGAGCTTTATGTTTTTATCACGGAGACAGGCAGCGTGTACCATAAAAACCGGGGATGCAGTTATCTGAATCCGAGTGTTCAGAATGTTTCGGTGAACGCGCTGGAAAGTCTCAGGAATAAGGGCGGCGGAATCTACTATGCCTGTCCGCTCTGCGACAAAAAATCCATGGGCGGAAGCTGTTACATAACGGACTATGGAACAAACTATCACACCAGTATAACCTGCCCCGGGCTGAAGAGGACAATATACCAGGTAAAACTCGGCGAAGTCGAGGGGAGAGGAGCGTGCGGCAAGTGCGGCGGATAGGAGAGATATGTGGGAAGTGACAAAAGCGGCAGGAATCATCGTTTTTCTGATTCTCTGCGCCATACAGGATATAAAGGAAAAGCAGCTTTCCGTAAGAATGCTTGTACTGTTCGGAGGATTATTTTTCACATGGTCCTTCCTGTTTGATACAATGCCGTATGAGCAGAGAATTTGCGGTCTGCTGCCGGGGGTGGCTGCACTTTTTCTGGCTTTTTTGACAAAAGAGCAGATCGGATACGGGGATGCGGTGTGTCTGCTGATCTTAGGCGCGGTGATGACAGGCGGCGTGATACTGAGGGCGGCGCTGGCAGGGCTGCTTTTAGCCAGCGCATGCAGTATCGCTTTGCTGATCGGGAAAAAAGCCAACCGGAGGACGACGCTTCCCTTTCTGCCTTTTTTGACGGCAGGGGTACTGTGGCAGATGATATTTTGATAAGAAGGGAGGACATGTATGAAAAATACATTGCACGGATATATGACAGTGGAGGCGGCGCTTATCATGCCGATCGTGTGGTTTGTCGTCTTTTTTCTTGTTTTTGCGGGATTTTTTCAATATGACAGATGTGTCGCGCAGCAGGACTGCAAAGTGATGGTGATGAGAGCTTCCGATATGCGGGAGGAGGATGAGGCGACGGTACTCAGGAAGATCGTCGAAAAGGGAGAACTTGCCGACAGAAAAAAACTGCTGTTCAGCGGGTCCGTCCAAAAGGACTTTCGGATGTCAAAGAATAACGTGCGGATGCGGATAGAGGGAAAGGTAAATACGGTTTTAAATCGGCTGATAAAAGAGACGGATCTGAAGGTGTTTGCCTACGCTTCGGAATATGAGACGGAGAAATACGATCCGGTACGGTTTATCAGGATATGCAGGAGGATAGAGAAGTATGCAGGGAGTTGAATATGTAAATGACTTGTGCTGCAATTATCTGGTGATTCCCTATGGCGGGAAGGAAGAAGACTTTGCGTTGCGGATGCTGAAAGAAAACAGGACGGAGGGATTTCTGCCGATAGAGCTGCGCCGGATGGACGGAGAGGCTCTTCTGTACTATAACATTTCGGGTATGCAGAACATGGAGATAATCTATGGGGAAAAACCGGTGGGACAAAAAGAATTCCAGACGTTTATGTGGCAGCTCCACGAGGTGATAGAGTACGGCAGAGAACTGTTTTTGCCGGGAAGCGGCATTTGTCTGGAGCCGACCGCGATTTTCTGGAATCTGGGGACACAGAGATGGGAATTTTTATATATACCGGGGAAGGATGGCAGGGAGGAATCCGATATACAGAGGGAGAGGGAGCAACTGGCGGAGTTTTTGGTCATGCGGGTGGATTATGAGGATAAGAAGCTGACGGAAGCAGTTTACCGCTTTTATGAGGAGATATGCGCGGGGAGAATGTACCCGGATTCTTTTTTGGAGAGGGGGCGGGAGGAGCCGGAAGAGAGGCAGAGGCCGGAGATACCGGAAAAGGAAGAGATCGTGGTTTGGGACGATCCGGAGGAGGAATGTACGGAGCAGGACAGCGTGAGAAAACGTTCTGCAACAAGAATGGGCAGAATGGGGAGAGGGACACTGGCTGTTTTGTGGTGTGTCGTGATTGCCCTGACTTTTTGGCTTGGCAGGACAAGGCAGGAAATTTTGATGCCCGGAGGGGTGGCGGCGGTTTTGCTGACAGCGTTGCTTATTTTTACAAGGAAAAAAGAGAGGCGCATCCCGGAAGAAAAGGATTTTTTGGATATAGATACGGAAGATACTGAGGAAGACATTTCCTGTGAGATAGAAAACCGGAGGGAGGAGGAGACCTCGGCGGAGGAAAAGACGGTTTTTATGGATATTCGGCAGGAGCAGGAGAGAAAACTCTATGGAATCGGAAAATCGAGACAGCAAAAAATTTTTCTGGACAGATTGCCCTGCACGGTGGGGAAAGATAAAATGCTGGTGAATCATACGATTTCGGATTCGTCAGTGAGCAGAATGCATGTCAGATTTTTTGAGGAGGAAGGCGATCTCTGGATGCAGGATCTGAATTCCACCAACGGAACTT
The DNA here is from genome assembly GCA_947643595.1 of uncultured bacterium. Taxonomy (GTDB): domain Bacteria; phylum Bacillota; class Clostridia; order Lachnospirales; family Lachnospiraceae; genus 1XD8-76. The sequence continues at coordinate 22,249 of CANRWP010000043.1, forward strand.
ACCACAATGGATTGCGGCTGCGGCCTAACGAAAGGGTCATACTGGAGCCGGAGGATGAAGTGGGGTTTGGAAGGATGCAGTTTGTCTACAGATAGAGAAATGATTTTTGGAGACGGCATCTTTGAGGATATGAGAGATGTTGCTTGTAAAGAAGTGATCTTTTCAGTATAATAAAAAAGGAAACGGAGAGGAATATGGAGAGAGAGAATTTACGGCTATGGAAAGAAAAAATCACCACAACAGGTTTAATCGCTATTAACCTATTCCTTTTTGTGATCTGTCTGTTCAGCGGAGAGCTGTTGTACAGCGAAGGCGCATTCAGCCTGCGGTATCTGTTGCAGGGAAGAGAGTGGTGGCGTTTGGTTACATCCATGTTTCTGCATGCGGATGTAGATCATCTGGTGGGAAACATGCTTATGCTGTACCTGGCTGGAGAGCTGGTCGAAAGATATGTCGGAAAAAGAAAATTTGTGATACTTTACTTTTTCAGCGGGGCGGCGGGATCGCTGTTCTATGCCCTGTATGAATATTTGGCAGGGGATTACGCAGATTCTATCGGCGCGAGCGGCGCCGTATTTGGCGTTGTGGGGGCACTGTTTATCATCGTGGCGTGTCATAGAGGGAGATATGGCGGTATTACCATGGGGAGAATGATTTTTATGCTGCTCTATATGATATATATGGGGTTTCAGACGTCCAATGTGAATAATGCGGCTCACATAGGCGGGCTGTTTGGCGGAATTTTGCTGACAGGGATCTATGTGCTGGCGGAGCGAAAGAAAGAGAGGGGCTACGAATGAAGATCAATATTTATTATGGCGGGCGCGGGCTGATCGATGATCCTACGCTCTATGTGATTGAGAAGATGGAGGAAGTATTTAAGGAGCTCCATGTGACGGTAGAAAAGTTTATGTTGTACGATATGAAAAACAGTATAACCATGCTGCCGCAGACATTGAAGGATGCGGATGGAATTATTCTGGCGACGACGGTGGAGTGGTACGGCATAGGCGGATATATGATGCAGTTTCTGGATGCCTGCTGGCTTTATGGGGATAAAGAGAAGATCGCGAAGATCTATATGTGTCCTGTGGTGATGTCCACGACTTACGGGGAGAGAGACGGAGAACTGAATATGTACTCCGCCTGGGAGATACTCGGCGGCTGTCCCTGCAGCGGGCTCTGCGGTTATATAGAGGATATCTCCATTCTGGAGGACAGCGAAGCTTACAATACGCTGATAGAGAAAAAGGCGGAGGATATATACCGCACGATCAATAAAAAAGTGCTTGCGTTGCCCGCCAGCAACCAGGTGGTGAATCGGTTCGTATCTATAACGAAGAATACGGATCTGACGCCGAAGGAAGCGGAACAGCTCTCCCAGTATGCTTCCGACGACAGCTACGTGCAGAAGACAAAGGAAGACATCAGAGAATTGACCAGTCTTTTCCGGAACAAACTGGAGGAGGATGAACCGGATGACCAGACAGTGTTTCTCAAGGCGTTGAGAGAACATTTCAAGCCCATTGCCGGCTTCAGAGGAAGCTATAAGATTATTTTTGAGACACAAAAACTGCCGCTCTGTATCGAGGTGAAACAAAATGACATGGTGTGCAGTTATGATCAGAAAGAGAGGGCGGATGTGGAAATACAGATGACAGAGGAGGCCATGAACGATATCATACATGGAAGAATGTCATTCCAGAGAGGGTTTATGAGCGGCGTAATGAAAATGAAAGGGGATTTCAAATTGCTCCGGCAGTTGGATCAGCTTTTTGTGTTTAATTAAAAGGAGGATGACAAAATGAGAGACGAGGCATGTATTTTCTGTAAGATCGCAGCGGGAGAAATCCCCTCCAAAACATTGTATGAGGATGAAGAGTTCAGGGTGATCCTCGATCTGGGACCGGCTACGAGAGGGCACGCGCTGATTCTGCCAAGGAATCATTACAGAAATCTCTTTGAGCTGCCGGAGGACCAGGCGGAAAAAGTGATAGTGCTGGCAAAGAAAATGGCGCAGCAGATGAAGGAAAAACTGCATTGCGACGGTTTCAACCTGGTACAAAATAACGAGGAGGTGGCTGGACAGACGGTATTTCATTTTCATATGCATCTGATCCCGCGCTATGAGGGGGACGGTCAGACGATCGGCTGGAAACCCGGAAAACCGGAAGAGGCGGAACTGGAAGCGATCAGAAAAGAAATTGTGGAATAAAGGGATTGCGATGAGAACAATACGGACAACGGAAATAACGGAGCAGATCAAAGAGATGTGTATCGAGGCAAATTATTTTTTGGCTCCGGATATGAAACAGGCGATAGAGGATGCTGCTTCGGCGGAAGAGACGAAGATCGGCAGACATATTTTGGGGAAGCTGTGTGAAAATATGAAGATAGCCGGGGATGATGGGATCCCCGTCTGCCAGGATACTGGAATGGCGGTCATTTTTATGGATATTGGACAGGATGTCCATTTTGAAGGCGGAGATCTGGAGAGTGCGATCAACGAGGGTGTGCGCCGGGGGTATCGGGAGGGATATTTGAGAAAATCTGTGGTGGGAGATCCGCTGATCAGAGAAAATACAAAGGATAACACGCCGGCGGTGATCCACTATCAGATCGTGCCGGGGGACCGTGTGAAGATCACAGTGGCGCCGAAAGGATTCGGCAGTGAAAATATGAGTCGGGTGTTTATGCTCAAACCGGCAGATGGCATGGAGGGCGTAAAACAGGCGGTGCTCGCCGCGGTGAAGGAGGCGGGGCCCAATGCCTGCCCGCCGATGGTGGTCGGCGTAGGAATCGGCGGGACTTTTGAAAAGTGTGCGATTCTTGCCAAGAAAGCCTTGACAAGACCGGTGCAGGAGTTTTCAGAATTGCCCTACATCAGAGAGATGGAACAGGAACTGCTTGAGAAGATCAATCAGACGGGAATCGGCCCGGGAGGTCTGGGGGGAAACGCCACGGCATTGGCAGTGCATATCGATACTTATCCGACACATATCGCAGGGCTGCCGGTGGCGGTCAACATCTGTTGTCATGTCAATCGGCATGCTATGCGGGTGGTGTGAGAATCTGTTAATTTGATTGACAGCTATGTGAAAAGCGAGGAGACTGAGAGTATGGAAAAGTATATTCAGGCCCCCCTGGATGAGGAGACGATAAAAGATCTGAGAGCCGGGGATTTCGTGTATATTACCGGTACGATCTATACGGCGAGGGATGCGGCGCATAAAAGAATGAGCGAGGCGCTGGTCGCGGGTGGAGCGCTTCCGATCGAGTTGAGAAATAACATCATATATTATATGGGGCCGTCCCCGGCCAGGGAGGGGAGAGCGATCGGCTCCGCCGGTCCTACTACTTCGGGGAGAATGGACAGATATACGCCGGCGCTTTTGGACATCGGGTTGAAGGGAATGATCGGAAAAGGAAAAAGAAGCGGGGAAGTGAAGGAAGCGATGGTCAGAAACGGCTGCGTGTATTTTGCGGCAATCGGCGGTGCGGGAGCGCTTTTGTCCAAAGCGATCAAAAAGTCAGAGGTGATCGCTTACGAAGATCTGGGGACGGAGGCCGTCAGACGGCTGGAGGTGAAAGATTTTCCGGTGATCGTTGTGATGGATGCGGACGGCAACGATCTATATGAGAGAGCGGCGGAATAATAGACAGTAAAGCGGGAGATGTGAATTATGGCGATCATAGGTATTGATCTGGGAACGACAAACAGTCTGGCTTGCGTCTTTCAGGATGGGTATACCGTGCTGATTCCAAATTCATTCGGGAAAATGTTGACGCCCAGTGTGGTCAGCGTGGCGGAAGACGGAAGTATTTATGTCGGAGCGGTCGCAAAGGAAAGGATGGTGACACATCCGGGGGCGACGGCGGCCTCTTTTAAGAGATATATGGGCACCGACAGGATTTTTGAGCTGTCAGGGCGTCGATTTACACCGCAGGAGCTTTCTTCTTTTGTTCTGCGCCAGCTGAGAGAAGATGCGGAGCGGTTTCTGGGCGAGGAAGTGAGAGAGGCAGTCATCAGTGTTCCGGCCTATTTTAATGATAATCAGCGGTATGCCACAAAGGAGGCGGGAGAGCTGGCGGGGCTTAAAGTGGAAAGGCTGATCAATGAGCCTTCTGCAGCGGCACTGACGGCGAGTCGCCTGGGCGGAAAAGAAGAGGGGAGTTTTCTTGTATTCGATTTCGGAGGAGGCACTCTGGATGTCTCTGTTGTGGATTATTTTGACAATGTGATAGAGATTATTGCGGTCAGCGGGGATAATCATCTGGGAGGGGATGATTTTGATGAGAAAATCGCCCGATATTTTTGTGAGCAGTGCCAGATGTCTTACAATGATCTGGCTTTGGAGGAAAAGGCATCGCTCCTGCAGCATGCGGAAAAATGCAAGAGGGATTTGAGCTCTCTGAAGGAGATCACATATACTTTTGAACTGCATGGAGAAAGAAAGGTGACGGTAGACAATGCCAGGTTAGCCAGGCTGGGACAGGATCTGTTTGACAGAGCGGCGCAGGTGATAACCGGTGCGCTGAGTGACAGCGGCAGAAGAATGGAAGATGTGGATGAGATCATTCTGGTGGGAGGATCCTCCAAAATGCCGGTGGTTGGATTCTTTTTGCTGACAGCTTTTGGGAGGGAGGCTCACACGGTGGCATCTCCGGACGAGATCGTGGCTATGGGGGCAGGAATCTATGCGGGTATTAAGGAGAGGAAAGAGGAGCTTCGCGATCTGGTGTTGACAGATACGTGCCCTTTTACACTGGGAATCAATGTGGTGAATCCGGCGGATCACCAGAACCCTATCATGTCGCCGATCATCGAAAGAAACAGTATTCTTCCGTCCTCCAAGAAGGGATATTATACCAATATCAGGGATTATCAGGAGGAGATGGAAATAAAGATATATCAGGGAGAAGGCTATTACTGCAGGGAAAATATCTGTCTCGGGGAGATCCGGTTAGATATCGCAAAAAAGAAAAAGGGTGAGAACAGAATAGAAGTATGCTTCACCTATGATATCAACGGGATACTGCTGGTAGAGGTGTGCGATCTGGACAGAAAGATAAAAGAACAGGTGGTATTGTCGAGCGGCCAGTTTAGACTGAGCGAGGAGGAACTGAAGAGGCGTGTGGAGGAGTTGAAGGACCTCAAGCTGGCGCCTCCCGGTGGTATTCGGACAAAACTGGCGCTGGCCAGAGGGGAACGCCTTTTTGTACAGATGACAGGGGAAAGACGCCGGGCGGTGGAAATGGTCATGGGAAATCTCCATGCGGCAATGGGCACACAGAATGACCAGACGATGGTCAACTGCTTGAAGGAAGCGGAAGCTGTTTTTGATTTTCTGGAGGGAAAAGAAAGGCGGGAGTGAAAAGGGCAGATGGATCGAATATGGGATATTTTACAGATAGATGAGGGGGCGGACAAGAGAGAAATCAAACGGGCTTACGCCCGTCTCTCCAGAGAGATCCATCCGGAAGAGAAACCGGAGGAGTTTCAGAGGCTTTACGAGGCATATCAGAAGGCGCTTCGCTATGCTTCCTGCGGAGAAAGGCCGGAGGCGGATCTGAAAACAGACAATAATATGGAAAAAGAGGAAGCGCCGGAAAAGCGGAAAGAGAGCAGATATAAAGAGTTGGGGCTTGATTCCGAGGAAGCTTTAGGGCATCAGGGCAGATATGATAAAATGGAGGAGATAGCGTTTTTCCGCCACTGGTGGGAAAAACAGATGCCGACATGGCTGCGGAAGGAGTCACTTTTGGAGGAAGAAAGTGCGGCGTATTTGCGTTCGGAATCGTTTCGGGGAATCATGTGGTCTCCCGCTGTGCTAAATATTATTGCGGAGGGGATGGGAAAATATTTTTTGCGCCGGGAAAGAGTCCTGCTGTTTTTCTGGGATTTATACAGTTTTGAGGAAGCGGGAGAAATGCGCTGTGGAGAAGAAGGATTATTGTTGTACAGAAAGCTGTATCCGGCTTATACAAATCGTATAAAGCGGCAGAAATATGCGGAAAATAGTGAGGAGATTTGCAAGAATGAGCGCAGGCGCATAGGCAAAAAAATTATGGTCGGTGTATGTGTTGTGATCGGATTGATTCTTACAATATTTGCGCTGGCATATTTTGAGATGTTGGATATGGTGGCCAGCATATTTTTAGCCATAGCCATTCTGGCGATGATGTGCTGGATATTTATTCGCCTGATACGATGACCTTCGGCTGATCTGCAGCCTGGCCCGGCAGCGCGTTAAAGTAAAACTTAGAGCAAAATATGGTTGACAAACAGAGATACGTTGGGTATAATTATTGTTGCGTTCTTGATTGAACACAATAGAAGATTGGTAGAGACGTAGTTCGGATTAAGGAGAAATACTCAAGAGGCCGAAGAGGCGCCCCTGCTAAGGGTGTAGGTCGGGTGACCGGCGCGAGGGTTCAAATCCCTCTTTCTCCGTTTTCTTTACCAGATTAAGACAGGAAGTGTTGGCAGACAACACTTCCTATTTATATGGCGTGTGCGAAGGCGCGAGGAGAAGAGACCGCTGAAATTACGATTTTTCGGTTTGATGGAAATTTGATGTTGACACGGGAAATGCAATATGCTATATTAAAAGTCCACCGCCTGTGCGATGGGTACTTATTTCGTAAAGAAAATAAAAAAATAGGAAAAAAGTAGAAAAAAGTGCTTGACAGAGACCTGTGTGCGTGATAAGATAACAAAGCTGTCGCAGGTGGGAAAGAGAAAAAGACCTGTGGAAGCACAGAGAACCTTGACAAATAAACAGTAATGCAGCCCTGAAAAATTCCGAAGCTGCCGGG
>CANRWP010000044.1 GCA_947643595.1 uncultured bacterium
TTTTTATTTGCGGCGACTGTGCAGTCGCCACTCCATTTAAAATGCCGTCCAACAGCCCGGATACCGATCTCCCTCATATACTTCCCCACGGTCCTCCCGCTTACTTTGTCTCCTTTCTGCCGCATCTTTGCTGCTATTTTGGGCGCTCCATAAATTTCGTGTGATTCCTCATATATTGCCTTGATTTCTGCCATCCGCTGTTCCTTTTTCACCTGGCCGGCGGATGGTGTGTGCTTCCTGAATGCGTTATAGCCGCTCCTTGAAACGCCTAAGATCCTCAGCACCCCGCTGACATTCAGGCGGCGTTTCCCCTCTTCCCTTAACCGTTCTTCTTCCCGCTCGGTTTCTTGGAAGATGGCCCGTGTCAGTTTCCCAGAATGCCGATGGCTTTTTTTAGTATTTCAAGCGCATCCTTCGTGTCCCTAAGTTCCTTTCTCAGCCTGGCATTTTCCTTCTCCTCATCGCTTGCATACAGAGACCGGCCTCTTCCCTTTTAACATAGACGGGGAAGTCCCTCCCAAACAGCATTCCCTGCTCCTGATCTCTGAACGATTGTATGATTCCCCGTTCTGGTACATCCGGATCATGTCATCGCATCTCTGATTCACAACCTGCAGCAGTTCAGCTCTTACTTCTTCAATCAGTTCTATATAATCCATCGAACCATCCCCTTCCTTAAGGTATAAAAAAGAACCAGAATTTCTCCTTGTCTAAAAGGAGTTTATCCTGATTCTCTTTGGAAATTTTTATATACCGTACAAATATAATACTTCCTTGCTCTTATATATCATCATCTTACCCTCTCCACCAAAAACTCCCCCGCCTCATTCACCTTCCCCTCCATCCGATCATCCACCAGATAAGACAGACACAACTCATCCCCTTCCTTCAGCCCCATCACGTTCACTTCCTCTTCCGGCAGCTGGATCATCCGGTTCTTCCCCATCACCACCATCATCTCAATCAATTCCATGCACTTCGTCCTCTCTTTCATCATTTTTTTCATTGCTTCCTTCGTAAAAAATCCCACTCGTTCCTTCTCTATAAAAAACCTGCAAACTTCGCCCCTTAAAAGTTGGTAAAGGATTTTACCAATTCCCGTACCAGATTTTTACCAACTTTTCCGCAAATCCTCCCGATTTCCTCCATCCCAAAATAACGCCCTCAAAACGCAAAAAACGCTGGAACCATGCGGGTTTCCAGCGTCTTGCTTAATCTTATGAAATTGGAATTACATTCCCACAACAATGCAAAGTAACCGGGAAACATCTCCTGTGTATTCCGCAAAGCAAAATAGTTTACATTGTAAACAGCACAACACAGTCTGTCTACAATGTAAACTATTATTTCTGATCTCAGAAGACAATTTGCAACAGCTTTACGACAAATTCCCAAAAAATCTGTTTACCTCTTCTTCCGTCATATAATCCATCCCTGTGATAGTACCGTCCGCATCCCGCAGAACCTTGACATTCACCGTCCCCGCCGGATTCGTATTCAGAAAATAGGACCTGCTTCCCGGTACATGATCTAAAAAGATATTTACAGACTGCCCCCGATAATAGTGCCGTTTGCCTACCGTGGACAGACCGTATTTTTCGTACTCCTCCAAACGCTGTCTGTCCAGTTCCTCCTCCAGCGCCTCCTGTTCCCAGTCCCTGTCAAGAGCCCCGTACAGCACAGACTGGAAACCGGTCCGTCCATCCGAGATCGCCCTCTCAAGCCATGCCTCCAACTGTCTTTCACTCATATGACTGTTCGCCAGAACCGAGAAAAAACTGAGCGCACCATCCGCGTAAGCCTTTTCTGCAAACTCCCCGATCAGAGGAGAATCCTTATCCAACTGATCTGAACTGATGGAAAAGGACGCGATCTCCCCCTCATCGTAGAATCTCTCCATCCGTCTCCTCTGCTCCTCATCGCTCAGCAGAGAGAAAGCATCTCCAAATTTCTCCGCCCCGTTCTCCGGCTTATTTTTCGCATAGACGATACAATCGTAGAAGCGGACGCCTCCCAGATCAAGCCCGAGAACCTCGTCGAGATCAAAGTTCTCCTTCGATTCGCCGGCGGAACCGCTGTCCAACATATCGCAATCCCTCAAAATGATATTATAGATATGCGCGTTTTTGGCGGCACCGAAAAGCCCTGTAAGTTCTGTGCCGGGATCTGTCATCGTGAGTCCCCTGATCTCATAACCGTTCCCATTATAACTTCCCGTAAAAGGATGCTCCATCGTGCCGATCGGTATCCAATCCTTAGACGTCATCTGAATATCAGCCTGCTGCATATAATTTTTATCAAGCCCGGCATCCCCGCTGCCGATCGCCCGAAGCTGCGCCTCGTCAAAGACAAGATAATACGTCGTGCCTTTCAATTCCAGCGTTTCCCAAACCACTTTCCCGTCGGACGCACTGCCGGATATTTCCTCTGAAACTCCTACGTAACCCGCCGTCCCTGTCATCGCCGCCCCTAACATCAACACTCCCGCAAGCAAAACAGACAATGCCATGACCGCTTTAGACTTTCTCTGAAATCCCATGATCGCTTTTAACCTCTCCTTCAACAATTCTCCTCCTTCACTGAGGGTCGGGACAGCAAGCGGATTTTTGCTGCCGCTTCCGTCCTCTATCGCACGCAGCAGCGTATCCCCATAGACAATACGCTCCTCTTCCTCCAGATCTCTGATCACCGCCTCATCACAGGCGAATTCGCAGGAGCGCCTCACCTCTTTTCCCATCATCCGCACCAATGGATTAAACCAGTGCAGACAGATCGTGATCTGTAAAAGCCATTTATACAGAATATCAAGCCGCCTGCAGTGTACCAGTTCATGGCACACCGTATACCGAAAATCCTTTTCAGACAGATCCGTAACCGGCAGCACGATACACGGCCGGAAAAAGCCAAGCAGAAGCGGCGATGAAACCAGACTGCATGTATATAACTCCACACACCGTTTTATCCCCATCTGCTCCTTCACTTCTGCCATCAGTTCCAACCGTTTTACATCGGAAACCTCCCTCCTTCCGGTTCTGATGTACCTGATGAAGTTTTGATATCCCGCAATTTTCCATGTCAGCAGAACCATTGCCGTACCAAACCAGGCAAACCATAGTACCTTCCAAATCACTGTTCTGGCCGCCCCGGAAGCCACACTCTTTGTTCCGCCCATCCCAAAATCCATACTCTCCGCTCCGTCTGTCTCAACACCGACACCGCCATCATCCGTATCCGTCCTATCCGAAGCCGCCTCTGTCGTCTCCATGCCTCCTGCGTCCGCCTCCGCAGCTATCTCCACAGGCAGCACATTCTGTCCGGCGCTCTCAAACAGAGTCCCCATCAGGTTCTCTTTCGTCGAAAAAGGCAAAAGAAGCCGGGCGATGACGATCAGCCAAATGTAATACTGCCACTGTTTGCTCACCCTGTCTTTCAGCAGAGGCTTGCATAAAAGCAGGAAAAGGATCAGCAGAGAACCGGAAAGGGACAGTGAGATCACTACTTTAAGCATATCATTCATCTGTTTTTCTTTTCCTCCTCCCAGAATCGGTTCAGTTCCTCATAATCTTCGGCGGAAAGCATCTCCCGCTCGATCAGCGTGGATACAAGCCCCCTGGCGCTTCCCTCATAAAACTTGTTGAGAAGCATCTGTGTCTGCGCCGCCCGGTAATCCTGCTCAGATATCACAGCGGTATACTCATTTCGCCGCCCAATCTTGTTTGTTTTTAAGAGTCCTTTCTCCACCAGTCTTGATAGCAGCGTGATCACAGTGTTCTTCTGCCACGTAAATCCCACCTTCGACAACTCTTCCATAATATGGGCATAAAGCGCCCTCCCTCCGTTTGCCCAGACGATCTTCATCAATTCCAACTCGGAATTGGAAACCTGCTGAATCATTATTTTATCCTCCTTTCGTGATCTCTCTGTTCTCTTTTCCCCTTGTAATTAGACTACATTTTGTAGGCTATTTTTATAATAACAATTTGTAGTCTAATTGTCAACAATAAAGATCAAAAAAGCCTCATACTTTTCAAATAAAATTTCAGCAATAAAATAAGTGCGGAAGTCAAAGTGAATCTCTCTGACAACCACACTTTTTCAGACGCCATTCTGCGCCCTGGATCTCCTCGCTATCACCACAAAGCTGTTTGATATTTTTATAAATTATCTAATTCTTCTTTTGCTTTATGCCCCGCTGACGTTTCAAAACAAATTCTTTCTCTGTCTCCTCCGTCATACCATGCCTGCGGTCTGTAAAATGCAAAAGCAGGTATGCAAGCCCCATGACCATCGCCAGAGTAACATACAGTTCTGTCCGAGTACTGTCGCCGGTTTTCGGCACATGGTCTTTCAACGGTTGTGTTATTACATCTTTTTTATTTAAATCAGTAATATCATAATTGACTGTAACATTATTTCCTGTAATATCCTCAATCATATTATTCTCTACGGAAATGTCGTTTTCCCTGCCGCCTTCCCCATTATCATCCCTGTTGTCGGAATCATTCCCTTCTGCTGTTCCGGCCGACTGGATCGTCTCCGTCCTCATTTCATAACCGCATACACTGCATCTGTATGACTTTATGCCAGTTTCTGTCTCTGTCGGCTGTTTTGTTATCGTTCCAGCGTCTTCCGTGTGAATTGCATAACCGTCCTTATCTGCAATATTTATAATAGTACATTCAGTCGTACATTCATGCCAATGATGAGACGGACTATTCGTCCATGTTCTTTCCCAGGAATGGATATGTGCTTTAATATATTGAACCAGATCCTTCGCCTCTAGGTCTCCTGTCCATTTTTGTTTATACATTTCCTCTTTATCGTAAGGAACAATAATTCCCTGTACTCCACTAATTTCAAATCCGCATGTATTAAAAATCTCGCCACCAACTTCGGGCGGATCAGACAAAAAAATCACTCTATAAAGCTGACGGCACCCCACAAAAGCATTGAATCCTATTTCTTCCAGGCTCTCGGGAAGTATCACCAATTCAAGTCCTTCACAAACTGCAAATGACATCATCCCGACTCGTCTCACTCCTTCCGGAATTGTAATATTCTTCAAACTCTCACATCCCCAGAATGCTGAGCCGCTTATTCTTGCTAAATTTTCGGAAAATACAATTGTTTCCAAAGAACTGCAACGAGAAAAAGCACTATCCCGCATTGCTACAATACTATTCGGCATAATCACAGATATCATATTGGAGCATCCCTCAAACGCCTTATATTCAATCTCTGTAACCCCATCCTCCATTATTATATTTCTCACTTTTTCCTTATGAAGGCTCCATCCGTTATCCTTCCAGTCCTTCATTCCTTCATCTGAGCTGATTATCAACGTCCCATCAGCATCCAACTCCCAGCCAATACCAGAAATGACAGCATTCCCCGCATTATCTTCTTTTAGCATCGTCTCATTCCCGCTTACCGCATCGACAATACCTGTCACATTTTCTGTTCCAATAGTTTCTTCCGCCTGCACCACCAACAGCTCTGTCTCTACGGGCTCCATACCTGCAAACAGCACCCCTGATAGCAATACAACTGCTATTTTACGCAACATATTTCTTCTCTGTTTCTTCATCTCATAATCTCCATTCGATGATTTTAAATATTCTTCCTTTTTCCCTCATATTGCGAAAAAAGAACCCTCCGAACTGACCGGAAGGCTCTTCATCTTCATTACGCTTCTACATTAACGATTTCCCGCTTGTTGTAAGAACCGCAGCTCTTGCATACTCTGTGGGGCACCATCAGTGCGCCGCATTTGCTGCATTTTACCAGAGTCGGAGCAGACATTTTCCAGTTTGCTCTCCTCTTGTCTCTTCTCGAACGGGAAGATTTATTCTTGGGACAAATAGACATACGTTACACCTCCTTATTCGCGTTAAAGATATCCTTTATCGCCGCCATCCTCGGGTCAGGTACGAAGGTATCGCATCCACATTCTCCCAAGTTCAGATCCTTTCCGCACACCCAGCAAATTCCCTTGCAATCCGGTCTGCATAAAACCTTGGTCGGCAGGTTCATCAATATTTCGTTGCTAAACAGGCTTTCCACATTCAGCTGATACCCTTCCATAAAGGTCTGATCATCTGCTTCCTCCAACGGAACCTCCGGTGACACCACATCCACTGCAAAAGAAAGCTGTATCTCCTGCTCCACATCCTTCAGACATCTGCTGCACTGCATCTTCAGCACAACCTCCGCCTTTCCTTCCACACGCACCCTGCCCGGAGCAAGATTCGTAAATACAAAGGATACAGGTGTTTTCTGCAATATTTTATAACTTTCCGCACCGTTCTTGAATACTTCCAGTTCCGGCACAATTTCTTTCTTTTCCTTATGCCCCGCCTGAAAAGCAAACAGTTCCGTCAAATTCAATAACATAGAAAGCTCCTATTCACGCACCCAATCATTATACCTGCTGCATATTTTTTTGTCAACCGGTTTCTTACCAAAATCTTGCAAATTCCGTATAAATTGTTATCACATTTTCATACGCGAGACATGCCGCAGTATTTTGTCCCCCAAAAACGAAACTGTTATCCCCTCACCAGCGCAGCTGTCTCCCTCGCGATCGCCAGTTCCTCGTTCGTCGGAATCACCATCACTTTCACCCTGCTGTCCGCGGTGGAGATCACCACATCCTCCCCGCGCTTTTTATTCTGCTCCGCATCGATCGCGATTCCCAGATACCCAAGATACTCACAGACCTCCTCCCTTGTCTCGGGGGAATTTTCACCGATGCCCGCCGTGAAACAGATCGCATCCACGCCGTTCATCGCCGCCGTATATGCGCCGATATATTTTGCCACCCGGTAGCAATAAGTTTTTATGGTCCTGATCCCTTCCGGTTTTCCTTCATCGCTGGCGGCATGAAGGTCTCTCGAATCGGAGGAGAGATAGCCTGAGAGTCCGTACATACCCGATTTCTTATTTAAGATCGACATAATCTCATCGATACTCAAATCCTCCTTATGGGCAAGGAATTCTACGATAGCGGGATCGATATCGCCGGACCTTGTCCCCATCATCAGCCCCTCCAGCGGCGTAAGCCCCATGGAGGTATCCACGCACTTTCCGTTCTTTATCGCTGACACGGAGGCTCCGTTGCCCAGATGGCAGACGATGATCTTCGCATCCCCGTAATCCTTTCCAAGCATCTCCGCCGCTCTCTTTGACACATAGGAATGGCTCGTCCCGTGAAAGCCGTATCTTCTGATCCTGTACTTCTCATAGTATTCGTAAGGAATACCGTACAGATAAGCTTTTTCCGGCATGGTCTGATGGAACGCCGTGTCAAACACGCCCGCCTGAGGCACTCCCGGCATCAGTTCCTGACAGGCATTTATACCGATCAGATTCGCCGGATTGTGGAGCGGCGCCAGATCGTTGCACTCCGTGATCGCCGTGATCACTTCCTCGTTTATCAGTGTGGAGGAGGCAAATTTCTCCCCGCCGTGTACCAGCCTGTGTCCTACCGCATCAATTTCGGAAAGGCTTGAGAGCACCCCCGTCTCCTTATCCGTCAAAGCGTCAATCACCAGAGAGACCGCCTTTTTATGATCTTCCATGGGAGCCTCCGTCTCCTGCTTTTCGCCCCCTGCCGGCGTGTAGATCAGTTTGCTTCCCTCCATGCCGATCCGCTCACAAAGCCCCTTTGCAGCCACCGCCTCGGTCTCGGAATCAATAAGCTGAAACTTCAGAGAGGAACTGCCGCAGTTTATCACCAATATTTTCATTTCTCTTTACCTCGATTCTTTATTTTTATATTTTCTGTGATCAAATACCCGCAAGCAACCGCTTGTTTTCGGGATTATATACTCGCAAACCCGCGCTGACGCGCTTCCTGTCCGATTTCATCGGACGTTTGCTCGTTAGCGGCCCGGAAAAAACAAATGTCTGCTTCGCAGCCGCTTGTTTTTTCCTTGCGGCCGCTACATGATCTGCGCCTGCACCGCCGTCAGCGCCACAACACCCACGATGTCCTCCCAGGAACAGCCCCTGGAGAGGTCGTTTACCGGCTTCGAAATGCCCTGCAGCATAGGACCATAAGCTTCCGCCTTTGCCAACCTCTGCACCAGCTTGTACCCGATATTGCCGCAGTCCAGATTCGGGAAGATCAGCACATTCGCCCTGCCCGTCACGTCGCTGAGCGCCCCCTTCGTCTTAGCCACCTTCGCATCCAGCGCCGCGTCAAGCTGCAGTTCGCCGTCCAGCAGAAGATTCGGATACTGCTCATGGGCGATCTTTGTCGCCTCCACCACCTTGTCCACCAGCGGATGCTTCGCGCTCCCCTTCGTAGAGTGGGACAACATAGCGATGATCGGCTTACTGCCCACCAGATTCTGGAAACTCCTCGCGGAAGAATCCGCGATCGCCGCCAGCTCCTCCGCTGTGGGATCCTGATTTAAACCGCAGTCCGCGAACAGGAATGTCCCCCCGTCGCCATAGGTACTGTTCGGCACATCCATAATAAAAAAGCCGGATACCAGCTTTACGCCAGGAGCAGTTTTCAGGATCTGCAGGGAAGGGCGGAGCGTATCCGCTGTCGCATGGCAGGCACCTGCTACCATGCCGTCCGCATCGTTCGCCTTCACCATGATCACGCCAAATGTCAGATAATCCTTTTTCAGAATCTCCGTTGCCTTTTCCACCGTCATACCCTTTGATTTTCTGGTCTCATACAACAGGTTCACATACTCGTCAAATTTTTCGCACTTGTCAGGATTTACCACTGTAACCCCATCCAGCTCAATCTCCAGCCAGCCGGCACCATCCATGATCTTTTCCTCATCGCCGACCATGATGATATCCGCAATCCCCTCCTCCAGAATATGAGACGCCGCGATCAAAGTTCTCTTGTCATTCGACTCCGGCAGGACGATCGTCTTTTTATCTTTCCTTGCCTTCTCCTTGATACTGTCAATATAAGCCATCTCTGTCTTTACCTCCTTATATTATTTCCACATTTCCGCTGTTTTCATTATTTCTTTAAGTATATCGTTATTTTTCTTAACAGACAAGAAAAATTTACAGCAGTCCATCCCAAAATGAACTGCTGCAAATTTCATATTTCAAAAATCAATCCTGATCCCAGTCATATTTCAAAATCGCTCCGGTTATCGCGTCGATCTCATAATCATACTCCATATTTCCACTGACAAACTCGACCTCATATTTCTGTATTCCGTCGTCATAGTCCAGGTCCACTTTATCAAAGTATACACCTGATGCGCTTTGTCCCGCATGATTTAACGCGATCTCCTTCGCCTGCTCCGACGTGATCGTCCCTACAGCACCTCCCGCGCCGTTGCCTGAACTTTCTGAGATATGCATATGATCATCGTCCTGATCCCAGTCATACTTCAAAATCGCTCCGGTTACCGCATCGATCTCATAATCATATTCCGTACTTCCCGCGATAAACTCGATCTCATATTTCTGCATCCCATGATCATGATCCAACTCCACTTTGTCAAAATATACATTGGATGCACTCTGCCCCGCATGATTCAATGCGATCTCTTTCGCCTGCTCCAGTGTAAGGATCCCGGATGTACCACCTGCATTTCCAACGCCATCCTGCGGTGAAGAAGGAGGCGTGGCTGTATTTCCGCCTGGAGACTGTGTTCCGGCTGCTGGAGTATTGGTTCCGGATGCCGGTGTCTGTGAGCCTGCATCAGGCGTCTTTGTTCCTGGGGCCGGCGACTGTGATCCTGCATCAGGATCATCGGTCTTCCCCGAAGACGCCTGAGAGCCCGCCGGAAAATCATCGTCCACTTCTTTCTTGTTCTTTATGATCTCACCGGTCTGGGCATCGATATCATACTCATACTCAAAACCGCCGCATTTAAACTCTATCTCATAGACCATCACACCTTTTTCCAGATCCATATCCATCTCGTAAAAGAGAATATCCTGCCCTGACACTCCGGCATGGGCAAAAGCCGTCTCCTTCGCCTTATCCTCGCCGATGTAAGCCTTGTCGCTGGCATACCCGAGAGAAGAAACCTTCTCCACCGACGATGTCCCTGTGGAAATGATCAGATTCAGCTCATTGATCGTGAGGGGCGCAAGCTCCTCAAAAGTATGCCCTGTGGTGCTGTCCAGGATCTGTTGAATCAACTGTGCCTTCCCCTGGGTGATGCCGTACTGCTCCGCCAGCTGCTGCAGATTGCCGTTTTCCCTGATCGTCTGTCCTAACACCGCCCCGAAAAATCCGTCCGACTCCAGCAGTTCGTTCACTTTTTCGGTCAGCTTCTCCTGAAGTTGTTCCCCCTTCGCCGGATCATTGTTGTCCACGCTGATCAGAATGGAATTTGCCAGTTCATTCAGATACCCTTTTCGCAGCATCGAGCCGATCAGGGCGTTCATCGTCACATCGATATCGCTTCCCTCAAAGTCCATATCTCCGATCACGATACCGCCGTCCTTATTTAACGCCTTTACCTCCAGCACCCGCTCTTTCTCGTTTACCGTGATCTGAATGCTGGGATTCACATCCAGAGATACGGTGGATGATACTGCATAGTTCAGACGATATACATTCGTAAGCAACGCACCTGCCCCCAACACCAGAACAAGACTTGCCGCCGCCATTAAATATTTTATGAACCCTCTCTTTTTCTTCTCCTCTGTCATCACGATCACCTTTCCTTCCTTCTGCTCACACTCAGAGAGGATCACACCACAGATATCAGGAACGGCATTCGCATACGCCTGTTTTATCTTTGCATTTCCTTCAGCCTCTTTTATCTTCATTGCTCTCCTCCGTAAATTTTCCGTAATTTTTTCAGTGCTCTGTTATGTTTTGAAAGAACCGTCGAGAGGGGCAGTTCCAGAAACTTTGCGATCTCCCGGTGTTTAAAGCCTGACACGGTATGCAGCAGCACAATCCGCCTTTCCTCGTCAGATAAATTTCTAAGGCACTCAGCCAGGATCATCTTATCCTCGGCGGACATATTTCCGTTATCCCTTACATAGTTTTCCCAGTCCTCCTGAGGTATATCAGATTTTTTCCTGTATTCCCGCAGTTTCTGCAGACACAGATTTCTGGTGATCGTCAGCACCCACGCCATGGGTTTTCCTCCCGGGCGGTACTTTTCTGCCGCTGACCAGACCACCACATAGAAATCATGCATGATGTCCTCCGCATCCTGCGCGTTCTTCAAAACAGACAGGGCAAAACCATATACTGACGCGCTCGTTCTGTAATAAAATTCCTCCAGTGCCCCGGACTCCTGTCTCTGAATTCCGAAAAGACACTGTTCCACTGCATCCGGATTGCAGTCCGCTCTCAGTTTTTTCATCGATGTCATATCAAGCATGGTAGATCTTGCCCCCTTCATACAGTTAATACAGAAGAAGATGGTTTTATCGCATTCCTGTCAAAAAATTTTCAAATATTTTTAATGCAGGCTCTCCGACAGAAAACGAATCCAGTTTCCCCCGAGCACTTTCTTCATTGTCTCCACGGAAAATCCTCTCCTGAGCAGCTCCGCCGTCACCTTCGGCAGTTCTCCGTAACCGGAAAGGATGGTATCCTCCCCGAAATCCAGTCCGAACCCCACATGGTCCTCGCCCGCTTTTTTTATCAGGGAAGCTGCCTGATCGCAGAACACATCCAGATCCGATCTGCAGGCAGTTTTCTCCTCGCCGGTATTCTCTTGTGACGAACGGCAGCAGAATTTTCGGTAAGCATTGACACCGATCACACCGCCCCGTCCGGTGATCTGCTCTATCTCCCCGTCCGTCAGATTTCTCCGGTGCGGAACAAGTGCCGCACTGTTGGAATGAGTGGCAGCGAAAGCCCTCTTCGTGAATGATGGCAAAAGCCACGCCGCCTCTCTGCTCAGATGGCTGCTGTCCACAAATATCCCCAGCTTTTCCATCAGAAATAATGTCTGCACGCCCTTATCGGTGATGGCCTGAGCCTTATCTTCCTTTTCCCCGGATATCAAAGTATCCCCATAACATCCCCTCGCCAAAGCATTGACAAGCCCCTGCCTGCAGTTCCAGGTCAGCGCCGCTCCCCGCACGCCCAGCGCGTAAAAACAGCGCAGAAGTTCCGGTTCCCCCTCCAGCATATCAAGCCCTTCCAGATACAGGATAATACCCACTCTGTACTGTCTCGATAATCCTCTCTTTCCAGTGATCTTCAGCAGAGAATCCCTGTCCGTCACAAGCTGCATCCGTCCCTTTGTCTCCTCCAGATCCTCATAGAAAGCCGCCAGCATCTCCAGCGACTTTTTCAGCAGAGCCCCCCTCGGAAAATCACCGTTCTCCATACAGTCATTCAACTCGTCCCCACCCAAAAAAAGCGATGCAACCACCAGATTCACACCGCCTTTTTGAAACTCATTCCTGTAATATGTATTTAAAACGCCCTTTTCACCCCTCCTCCGTCTCCTGTAGATATCGGTGATAAGATCCAGATGCGCATCCGCCACCGGACAGGTTCTGTGCAGATAAGCCGCATACCAGTCAAAATAATCCATCTCTTCCCTCTGTGATTTTTTACCAGTCTATGCGCCCCTTTTTCCTCTTATACCATATCTTCCCACAGGGAGCCGTTTCTTAAACGTTTATCAGTTCCCGCTTCTTGCTGATCCTCTCGCTGATAAACTCTCCCACTTTCTCCTTCGGCATCTGCAGGGAAAAGGCCAGTTCCCCGTACAGGTTGTCCTGCGCCATACTCAGATACCGTTCATCGCTGCTGGTCACTTTCTTTCCCTTTGCCTGTCTGTCCATCTTTCGCAGATAGAGCGTCTTGATCATCTGCACCCAGGCTTTGCAGTCGCAGCTTTTCATCATCTCCTTATAGATCTCCTCCCGGTTCTTTTCATCCCCGATCCGAAGTATATCGATACTTTCCATCTCGTCGATCAGCGCGTCGCTCTCCTGCTTTGTCATGATCGGCCGGATTACCACCTTGTCGCTGTCCACCACTGTATAGAGCCTGCTGTTTCGTCCATACACGGGAACCAAAGTATAATAATCCTTATCCTTGCTGCCGATCGACAGAGGTCCGATCTCCTCTATCCTGCATACCCCGCTGTTCCCATACACAACATAATCACCCACTTTAAACATTTTCTTCGCCTTTCCCCATCAGAGAAAAACTCGTCCATCTTTCCACGAAATTGAACGAATTTGATTGTCACCGCCTTCCAGTTCTGTTATATTTATTTTAACAGATTTTATACCATTTTGTAAGTCAATATTTCAAAAAATCAAGATTTTGTGAAATATTATTAAAAATATTCCGTAAATTTTTATGCAATTGTGCGAGAAAGATGAAATTCATTATGAAAAACCGCATATTCACGCTTTTCAGAATCATTTTAGTCATTTTGTCCGTGCTTACGTTGACAGGATGCGGCAGGAAAACGTCCGATCCTGCAACATACGACACAGAAGAAACCGAAGGAGAAAATCCTGCACCTTTTTCCCACGCAGTCCCATGGGAACCGTCCGCAGATATTGACTATGTCTTCCCGAAAACCGCTCCCTTTATCGACGACACCGGAAAGTCCATTCAGCGGGACGGAAATTTTCTCTACAGCTACTATGGCGGCAGGCTTATCCGTTTCGATCAGGAGACGGAGGAAACCGTCCTGCTCTACCAGACGGCGTCCACCCACGCATTGAGTTTCTGTCTCTACAAAAATGACATCTACTTTGTGGAGAGGACCGGCTATGATTCCCTGGATGACAGGGACACTTCCCTCTGGCGCATGGGGAAAGACGGAAAAGATCTGACGCTCCTGCAAGGGGATATCGTCAACGCCGGGACGGTTCGTTTCGGTGACGATTATTCCATCGATATCTACGACGATATTCTCTACCTGATAAGTTATACCTCCGGGTATGAAAATGGAGATTACATCACAAAGACTGCCAATCTCTACTACCGCCTGGAACATGACGGCAGTGTCAGCGAGGTTGACGAATCCGAGACCCTGTACGGCACCCTGCCGCGGCGTTTCTCCCCGGTCTTTGACAAGAATTTT
The DNA here is from genome assembly GCA_947643595.1 of uncultured bacterium. Taxonomy (GTDB): domain Bacteria; phylum Bacillota; class Clostridia; order Lachnospirales; family Lachnospiraceae; genus 1XD8-76. The sequence continues at coordinate 14,022 of CANRWP010000044.1, forward strand.
CCGACCTTCCCCTATGCCATGCGCAACTACGGCTATCTCTTTATGCAGGATTCCAACAAGGTACTCTACCGTATGGAGCCCGTGAGCGGAAAGCGGGAAAGTTTTATGATCTGTGCCGCCGACTATTTCGCTTTTTCCGGGAATCTGGTTTTCCTGTATTCTTACAATATGAATATTGCCACTCTGCTTAACCTCGACGATAAAACCACTATCCAGCTGGAGGACACATTGTTTGATCCTCTCTATAATCTCACTGTCTCTGCGTCGGATCAGGGATTCTACCTATGCTATGACCTCCCGGAGGAGGATTTTTCCGGCGAAACGCTTTACCGGTTTCATATCCTGAGGCTCCTGCCGGACGGTTCTGTCGATACCCTCGCCGTCGATTCTCCCCGGTCCTATGATGACAGCTATTCTGTGCAGATCAGGAATAACAACTGTATCTCAGGGAATCATCTCTACTACTACGAGAATGATGAGACATTTTATCGTTTAATGAGACGCTCTCTCGAGGAAAACGCCGATCCCCGGAAAATAGAAAGCTTCCCCTGCTATCCGGCTTCCTCACCCGTCTCTGTCCATGCAGAAGAAAAAGACGAGGAAACCCAGATCGAAGGGGGCAGTTCCGTCTCCTTTTCTTTAAGGAAACTGTTTCTGGAAGAACAGACAGAGGCCGACAGAGCCATCAATCGGACTCTCACGGATGTGTATACGGACTTTGAATCCTATGTGGAAGATCTGATCCGAGAAGAACAGGAAGCGCTGAAAGAAGATCCCGATTTCTATGAGGGGTTCGACTATATATCCGGCAATGATCTCTCTCTCTACACCCACCTGGACTATATGGATGACGAGACGATCTCCTTTTGCTGTTATCATTATCAGTATTATGCTTATGCAGCGCACGGCTACTACTGGTCCGATTACTATGTATTTGACAGGCAGACCGGCGAACGCCTCTCCTTTGAGGACTTTGTCGGAAACTCCGCCGCCATCGTGAATACGGCGACGCCCTATGTGGAAAAAATGGCGGGGTGGGACTTTGATTCCGAAATGCTTCTGGATATCTCCCGTTTTTCCCTCTCCGAGGACGGATATACACTGTATTTTGCGCCCTACGATATCGACTGCTATGCCGCGGGATCTTTTTTGATCACCATACCATATGAGGCGTTTGAGAAGGAGCTGTAGTTTCCTACGGCTCTCTCCGAAGCGTCTCATAATTGTACTTATCCGCCTCCGAAACTTTCTCCGTGCGGATCTCGCCCTCTTGGGAGCTCAGCACCAGATGACTGTTCTCCAGATAATAGGAAAGGTTGTCCGCCCAGCCCCGGAACATCGCATCGTCATACTGATAGGAACCCCCGAAGTCAAAACAGCTCCCGGCGATCTGCCTGATCTCCCCGTTCTCTCCAAACCGGTACACCTGATAGCCGTAATTCCCATAGGTGTCCCTGTCCTCGATATGCACGGTCAGGATATAGCCCATTCCCTGGGCTTCCCCGACATAGATATTGTTCCAGCCTGCCCTGGATATATGGGCAAACTCCGATCCCAGCAGATTTCCTTTGGCATCCCGAAACAGCGCCACGCCGCTCGCCCCGTCTCCTATATCGCCGGTATAGATTTCTATCTTCTCGTTCCCTGCGGCATCGCTGATATCCGCCTCCTCCGTTCCCGACAGGATATAGTAGTCTCCCAGCACTTCCTCCTCCGTCATGGAAAAATCGCTGCCTGCATTATTCGCATACCTGTCCCACTCGCTTCCCGCCAGCCTCGCGTAAGAAAACCCATTCACATAATAACCGCTCTCCAGATCCGCACGCACGATCCTGTTGTTCTCCACCTCGCAGTACACCGGGGGATTGAGGACCTGTGCCGACTGTGTGATCAGATCCGCAAACTTGTCAAAGTTTACAGGAGAATAGGAAAGTTTATCCCTCTCCCAGTTTACCCGGAATTCACAGTCCTCCGCGAATGGGAGGAACGGCAGATCATCGTAATCCTCATCCGTCACATACCGGTCAAATCCCCTCGCACTGCGGGAGATGGATTGCACATACACCACATACATGCCGTCCACCAGCTCCTCCTTCTCAAGACGCTCAGGCGACAGCGAGAGAAATTCGCTTCCGTTATCCTCCGAGAGAGTTTCACCGTACTCCGGCCGTACACTGTCTGTCCCTTCCGCCGGATCATCCGGGGGGGCGTCATCCGCCGTCTTCCTGATCAGCTCCACGGAAATCCCAAACCCAAACTCCGACAGGAAGACCTCCGCCTCCTCCCCGGTCAGCTCCACCCAGATATCATAATTCTCCTGATCCACAGACAACACCTCCGCCGATGCCAGCAGTACCTGCTCCGGCTCTCCCGCCTCGGGAAACGTGTAGATATCCTCTGTCGTGTCCGCTTTCTCCTCGTGGTATATCTCCAGCAGGTCGCCCGCCTGCGCCTCCGGCGCCATGCCGATGGGCACCGTGAACAGATAGCTCTCCCCCTCCTGTCTGAGCAGGGAGAAACCCTCCCCCATCACCTGAATGCTCTCCGCCACCCCGGCGGGATCCGATACAAAATAGTATCTCATCTGCCCGCGATGATCCGCCGCCTCCAGACGGATCTCCCGGTCCGGCGAGAAAGTGATCCGCAGAAGATCCCCCGGCATGATGATCCGCTCGGCATCCCGCTCCAGATACAGGGAGACATCCGCCGCGTCCGGCAGCACCACATCGCCGTATCCGGGAATCCGCACCACGGTCTCCGCCGCGTTGTCCTCCCCTATCACCTCCACCGCCACACCGTAAAAGATATTCGGATTCCCCTTCGCCTTTGCGGGATTGGCGAGAAATACCACGGCGAGGACCGCGCTCAGCACTGCCGCCGACACCGCAAATACCGCCGTCGGCTTTTTGTAGTGCAGCACATTCCTGATCCGGTTTCCGGTATCGCTCTCCCCGAAGGCAAGAGGAATCCCCTTCACGATCCTCCCGCCGGAAGCCGCATTCAACAGCGATTCGGAATACTCCTTTTTCACTTTGCTTCCGAGCCGTCCGATCACCGTCTCATCGCACGCCATCTCCATATCCCGCCCGCTGAGAGCGAAAGCGCCCCAGACAAGAGGATTGAACCAGTGCAGGCAGAGCGCCAGCCAGGAGAACAGACGGAACACCGCGTCACCCCTTTTTATGTGGATCTGCTCGTGCAGCAGGATATACTGCTCCTCCTCCCCTGTGATCTTCTCCGGCAGATAGATCCGAGGGCACACCACACCGTACACAAAAGGCGAACCCTTTCCCCGGAAGCGGTAGATATTTTCCCTCTCAAAAACAGCTTCCCCCAATCTTTTCCTGAGCCGCCGCAGGGAAAGCACACTGTAAACCGTCATGCTCAACATCCCCAAAAGCCACAGATAGGCGCCGGCGCCAAGGTAGATCTGCATCGGATTGACCGAAGCCTCCGGCGTGCCCGCCGGCAGGATCTCGTTGACCACTCCGCCTAAACCCGGAACAGGCAGCGCGATATCCGGCTTTTCCATATAGCCGATATCCTCCGTGATATACTCCATCCGCCCCTTTGACGCCGGCTCATTTTGCAGCGCTCCCAACAGAGAGAAAGGCAGGGAGAAAGACACCGGGCAAAGCAGCCGAAACAGCACCACCGCCCAGAGAGCATACGAAAAGATCCTTGGAGCTCTCCGCAGCAATACTCTCGCCGCGCACACCGCCAGGATCACCACCGAACCGGTGAGACTCATATTCAGGATTAGAATAAACAGTCTCAGCAGGTTCTCCTCAAATGTCTGCGTCATCATCCCTCTCCTCCTCATACTCTTCGATCATTTTTTTCAGCTCCGCCACTTCCTTCCCGCTCAGCTTCCTCCTGCTGGAAAAAGCCGCCAGGAATACGGGCAGGGAACCACCGAAATTATCGTTCAGAAACTGCTCCCCCTGCGCCGCCTGAAACTCCTCCCTTGTCATACACGCCCGCACCGTGCCGCTCTCATTGACAAAGATCCCCCGCTGGCACAGTCGCTTCAACATCGTGTAGGTCGTAGTTCGCTTCCAGTCAAAGGCGCTCCCGCCAAGCCTTACTAACTCTCCGCTGGCAATGGGCTCCCTCTCCCAGATCAGCTCCGCAAATCTCTGTTCCATCTCTCCCAGTTTATATGGATGCATAGTTCCTCCTCTTTTGTCTAATAGTATTAGACTCCTTTAGTCTAACGTTATTAGACTGCTCTGTCAAGAACTGACAGAAAAAAATTTCTGAAAATGAAATCATTGCGGAACCGCTGTTCCGTTATATACTATGAGGGGGCGCCCTTGGGAAGGAGGAATCATCTTGACGCGCGAAGATAAACTGATACAGCAAATACAACAGGGAGATACCGCTGCAGCGGAGGAACTCATAAAAATGTACTATTCCGAGATCCTGCGCTACTGTCTCTGGCACGCTCCCGACCGTTCTCTCGCCCAGGACGCGGCACAGGAAACCTTTATGAAAGCGCTGCGCTACTTCGACCGCTATACCCACAAAGGAAACTTCAGGCCGTTTTTGTACCGGATCGCCGCAAACACCTGCATCGACATGCACCGCAGAAGCCGGCCACCCGATCTGCCCCTGGACGAACTGACCGCCGATCCCGCCTGCCTGGATCCCGGCTTTGAGGATGTCCGCTCCGACATGATATTGAGACAGCTGGTGGGCGGCCTGCCGGAGGAACTGCGGGAGATCGTCCTGTTGAGATTCGGGCAGGATCTGACCATGCGGGAGATCGCAAAAATAGTAAATATGCCGCTGCGGACAGTCCAGACCAGACTGCGCTCGGCTTTAAAACGGTTAAAAAAAGATTTTGAGAAAGGAGGCACTCCATGAGAAATAAAGATTTTTATAATATAGTAAGACATTCGTTACACCAGACTCCTGTCCCGGCAAACGACGAACATCTCGCACACATGCTCTCGCTCTCCAAAAAGGAAATATCCCGCAGACAAAACAGGGAGCGCATTTCCTACGCCCGTTTTCTGTCCATGCAGATAAAGTATGTCGGTTGGAAGATCTGGGCGGCGCAGGGAGTTTTCCTGCTGATCATCCGGAGTTTTCTCACCCGCTTTTACGGGAGGGACGACCCAAAATATATGATGCGTCTGCTGTCCGCTCTGTCCGTTCTCGTCCTCATGACGGCGCTGCCGCTCATCTACCGCTCCGTCCGCTGCCAGATGCAGGAAGTCGAGGCGGCGACACGCTTCTCGTCGGTAAAGCTGCTTATGGCGAAGCTCACGATGATCGGTATTGGCGACCTCTTCCTGCTGGGCACCATCTTTTTATCCGCCCTGTGGAAAAGCTCTCTGCGGGCAGACAGCGTGTTTTTTACTCTGTGTTTCCCCTTCCTTCTCACGGGAAGCGTCTGTCTGTTTTTGCTTGGGCATTTAAACGCCAGACAGTTTTTTGTGGGCAGCACAGGGTTCTGCTCCCTCTGCATCCTGTTCTCCTGTGTCGGACTCCGACATTTCGAGAATCTGCTCTGCCCCCCTCTCTCTCTGGGATGGGCTTTGACCTGCGTGCTGCTCATGCTGTTTTGCATCCGCCAGTTTCGCCACATCATGTACCGCTCTCCCTACGCGGAAATGCAGCTGGCCTGATCTGGGGGATATAAATTAAGGAGGAAAATCAAAATGGAATTATATATAGAAAATATAGTGAAACAATTCAAAGACGTGAAAGCGGTGGACAATGTCTCCCTGCGGCTCACCCCTGGCGTCTGGGGACTGTTGGGAGCGAACGGCGCAGGAAAAACCACACTGATGCGCATCATCGCCGGCATCATGAAGCCCACCTCCGGGACGGTCTGGTACGATGGAGTCCCCATCGAGGAACTGAAGGAAAGCTACCGGGATATCTTCGGCTACCTTCCCCAGGAGTTCGGATTTTATCCGGAATTCACCGTAAAAGACTATCTCACCTACATTTCCGTCCTGAAAGGACTGACGGAAAGGGATGGAAGGCGCAGGATCAACGGCCTGCTGGAGCAGTTGTCCCTCTCCCATGTCAAAAACAAAAAGATCATCAAGCTGTCCGGCGGTATGAAACGCCGCGTCGGCATAGCCCAGGCACTGCTCAACGAACCGGAAGTCCTGATCCTGGACGAACCCACCAGCGGGCTTGACCCGGGGGAGAGGGTGCGCTTCCGAAAACTGCTCTCGGAGTTTGCCCACGACCGAATCGTGCTGATCTCCACGCACATTGTCTCCGATGTGGAATACATCGCCACACAGAACGCGGTGATGAAAGACGGGAAACTTCTGGCCACGGGAACCACCGAAGAACTGGTCACATTGGTCGAAGGGAAAGTGTGGAGCGCAAGAATCCCGATGAATCGACTGCAGGAGTGCGAACAGAAACTGCAGATCGCCAATATCCGCAACGAGGATGACGGACGCATATCCATCCGCTATCTCGCCGAAAAACCCCAAATCATAGATTCCGTCTGCGTACCGGCCCACCTTGAAGATCTCTATCTGTGGCTCTTTCCGCAGGCATCAACAGACAGGAGGTAATTATCTATGCGTTTATTAAAACTGGAAATAAAAAGAGTGTTAAAGACAAGGATCACTATCGTACTGCTGTTTCTATCGTTTTTGTTTTCCTTTCTGTTCGCTTACCTGCCGACCACCTTCTCCTACATCAACCACGTGGACGGTGCAGGACAGGCGGTCAAACTGAAAGGACTCGACTCGATCCGGTACGAGAAAGAGGTGCAGGCGGACATCACGGGCGCCGTCACCCCTGAAAAAATCAGACAGGCGCTGGAAGATTACCAGGCATGTCTGACAAAGTATGGCGTGGACAACACCTACGACCTGCCGGACGGCGTCTACGAAAGGGAACTCTTCCCCTTCATGCCGCTTCTGCACGGCGTGAGAGAGGCGTTCGCCGATCCGGGCACAGGAATCGCCCCGTCTCTCATGGAACTCTCCCCGGAAGATATGGATCACTTTTATGAGAAATGTGACGAGCGCTGCCTGACACTGATGAAGCAGGAACAGAAAGATCACCCGGCGGCGCACAGTGTGGCTTCCGCCATGTACCAGAAAGTCGGAAAGCCGTTCCTGTTTTTCCCCGGATACGGCAGTAATCCCATGGACTACCAGATCATTCTCGCCTTTTTTATCCTGCTCTTTGGCACCGTCATCACAGCGCCCGTCTTTACCTCCGACTACCAGACCGGCGCGGACGACATACTGCGCTGTACCAAATACGGAAAGGTAAAATTTGCCGTGGTAAAAGTGATATCTGCCCTGCTGATCTGCACTGTGACATTTTCTGTCTGCACCTTCATCTATATCACGGTGTCAAACAGCCTCTTCGGTTGGGAGTGTACAAAGACTTCCATGCAGATGATCTATTCGGCCCTCAATCTTGCGGACATGAATATCGGACAGCTCCAGCGCTTTACGGCGGTCGGCGGTCTGCTCTGCATCATGGCCTCCACCTGCTTTACCCTGTTTCTCTCCTCGAAATTTAAAAACATGTTGGCTTCCCTGTCGGTCTCGCTGCTGTTCTGCATTCTGCCGATCATCGTCTATATGGCGCTCCCCGCCGACATCGGATCCTACATTTACTCCGTTCTCCCGGCTGGCGGCACGGGACTGCAGACAAGCATCCTGTACGCCGCCATCGATTTCGACTTCTGGAACATCGGAAACCTTTCCGTATGGCTTCCCTATGTGATGTTGGGAGCATACGCCGTGGAGATTCCTCTGTTCTTTATCCTGACAGTCTGTTCCTATTCGAGACATAAAGAGTAAATAAGCGGGCGCGTCTGCCATCCAGGCACCGCGCCCTGTCTTTCTCTACCCGAAAAGCTCTCTCGTTCTCTCCATCCTCTCCGCCACCGGCACATGGAACGGACATCTGCCCTCACAGCTCTTACAGCCGATACAGTCAGCGGCATTCGCTGAGAGATCCTGATAGTGTGCGCGCACCGTCCCGGGCACTTCCTCCTGCATTGTCGCCAGATCATATAATTTGTTTACCATCGCGATATCGATCTTTTTCGGGCAGGGCGCACAGTGACCGCAGTAAGTGCACTGCCCCGTGGAGAACGCGTGCCGAGGTGCCGCCGCCAGCACGCTGGCATAATCCTTTTCCTCGTCTGCGGCTGTTTCGTAAGCCGTTGCCGCATAAACATGCTCCGGCGTATCATACCCCGCAAGCACGCTGGCCACCGCGGGCCTTGTCAGCGCATAGTGCAGACACTGCACCGGCGTCAGCGCCACCCCGAAGGGTGATGTCTTCGCGTCGAAAAGCCGGCCTCCGGCATATCCCTTCATCACCGTGATGCCCACATTCTGCTGTTCGCAGATCTTGTAGAGTTCTTCTCGGATCGGCGCGATGCCTCCCAACCTATCATCGTATGTGTCCACAAAATACTGATCGATATCCCGAACCGCCGGCATCATATCGAAAGCCGGATTGATACTGAACAGGATCATCTCGATCTCGCCCTGCAGCGCCGCCAGTTTTGCCACCTCCGGGTTGTGGGTACTGATCCCGATATGGCGGATCTTTCCCCCGTCTTTCAGCTGTCTCACATAGTCCATAAACTCACCGGCAGTCACTTTTGCAAACTCCTCCGGCTCATCCACAAAGTGGATCATGCCGAGATCGATATAGTCCGTCCGCATGCGCGCCAGCAGGTCCTCAAACGCCGGTTTCACTTTCTCCAATTCTCTCGTCTTCACATACTGCCCGTTCTGCCAGGTGGAACCGATATGTCCCTGGATGATCCATCTGTCCCGCCTGCCCTCCAACGCAAGCCCTATGTTGGAGCGCACATTCGGCTCGGACATCCAGCAGTCCAGAATGTTGATCCCTTCTTTTTCACAGGTATCGATGACCTCCTTTACCTCCTCAGCGTCATGCCTCTCCAGCCACTCCCCGCCGAGACCGATCTCGCTTACTTCAAGCCCTGTTTTTCCTAATGTTCTGTACCTCATTTTTCCTCCATCCTATGCATCCGTTGTCTTTACCTCAATCCCAATAAAAAAATCGCCGGAACCTTGATTCTACTGGTATTCCAACGATTCTTCCTACTGCCGGCAGCGGGACTTGAACCCGCACGTGGTTGCCCACAACAGATTTTGAGTCTGCCTCGTCTGCCATTCCGACACGCCGGCCCGATCACACGCAGGAGATTATAAGATCTTTTGTCATCCTGCAACGGAACTAATCATACCATATTTGAGGCCTCTTGGCAAGCAGGAATATTATTCTTTTTTTATCACAATTCCGTTATTTACAATATACTCTTCCTCTATGATCTCAGATTCAAATTTATAGCGTTCCGATATGATCAAAACAGGGATGCCATACTTGTTCAGTTCTACGATCATTCTGCTTATAAGCAGATCCGGTTCATCCTTCGCAAACGCCGACGAAATAAAAACAAACAATATTTTCGGCTTACAGAGAATCCATTTGCAGAATGCAAGCCTTATAATCTGTTCCTGTGTCAGATCCCTCACCCTGGCACAAATATCCAGATCTGGCATGATCATTTTAATATAATCTTCCGCCGCCTTTATATATTTTCCATGCATATAAAAGTTTGGTATCTTTAAACACAAAGGATAACAGACATTTTCAACTATACTCAAATTCTCAAACAACAGATTATCTATATTGGCAAAATCGACAAACCCTATCTCCCTTTTTTTGAATGCTTTATGGAACAAAACACTTCTTTCTTCCTTTCCGCCATACCGGAATCTTCCAGCCGCCGAACCTGCCTTTCCCGTAAAAATATCTTTGATTTCCGTATAATCCGCGCTTGTCCTGCAATTTATTTCTATAATATCTTCCTGATATAATTTCAAAGAAAAATCTTTAATATGACGATAGTTGACACTTTCCAGCTCCAAAACAGCGCCTGCGCCACCAGTGAATAACTTCCTGCTTCTATCTTTTAAAAGTTCTACATATCCCTCCTGGTAATCCATCCTGTTTACCAGACATGCGATCTCCGAATAATTTATCTCCAGTTGACTGTAATATCCCACACTCCTTCCCTTTTCTATGATCTGTATGTGATCCATTCCATTCAGTGAAATATTATTTAAGGATTCTACCTGACAAATGGAATAACCAACCTGAATCAGCCGCTCGTATAGTTTTCTCAATTTATTGCGCTCCTTTGAGCGAAGCTTTCCGTTTATATCTGATATTATGATTAATTTATGCTGCAGGGCAACTGCATGCAATATTTCAATCTGCAGTCTCTGGAGCAGCGACAGATTTTCGCTTTTTGCATTGAAAGGGATATCAATCTCAAAAAAAGTCATCAATTCTGAGGCAATCTTTCTCTGTTTTTTGCTCTTCACCAAATCCCCCGGTATAAAGATATTATCCAGCACATTTAAGGAATCAAACAGCTGTGAATTCCCTGAAATGACAGACGTATTTTCCGACAGCGCCTTTCGGACCGCCTTATATTGCGTACCATAGAGAATCCTTTTTTCCCTGTAATAAAAAATTCCTTCCCGCAATACATTTTTGCATCTGAAAAAATTGACTAATATCTCCTTCTCAAAAGAGTCATCCGTAATAATGCCACTTATCTCCCCCTCGCAGAACTGCAGAAAAAAAGGTCCTTTTATGATACGTCCCTGCTGTATCATTCCATTTTGAATCCGAAATATCTCCTTTTTCACCTATTCACCTCAAACGTCTGATTCTGCCGCCTCCTGTCTTGGAATCGTGACCCTGACATTGGTGCCTATTCCCATCGAACTGAAAATATAAATACCATATTCATCCCCAAAAAGCAATTTGATCCGCTGTGATACATTTTTTAGGGCGATCCCCGTATGCCCTGTTTTCTTTTTTGTCTGCTTATCCATATAGTATTTTTCCATAGACTTAAATGGCGTCTCATTCAACGAGTCATTCAATTCGCGCAGTTTTTTCTCCGACATTCCTTTCCCGGAATCTTTGACGCTGATAAACAGATGCTGCTCTGTCTGATCAAACGTTATCGATATCGCCCCTCTGTTTTCCTGTGTTTCCAGGCCATGGTACACGCTGTTTTCCACCAGGGGCTGGAGTGTCAGCTTTGGGATTTTAAGTCTTTTGATTTGTTCCTCATCATCCACAAAATGGATCTCCAATTTCATATTCTCACCAAAACGGTACTGTTGTACCAAAAAATAATTGCTGACATTCTCCAACTCCTCCTCCACCGTGACCAGAAACTGCATATCGGATATAGTATATCTGAAAAAAGCTGACAGAGCCGCCGCAACATTTGCCAGAGTTTTCATCCCGCTGACTAGTGCGTCTCCCCGCATCGCCTCCAATGTATTATACAAAAAATGGGGATGGATCTGATTCTGCAGCGCGAGATATTCCGCCTGCTTATTAGATACCTCGAGCAATTCCTTCCTGTCGATCAATTCATTCAACCTGTTTATCAGTTCTTCCTCCTCCGTCAAAAACATATGTGTGGAAGGTTCTATTTGAAGCGTGATCGTTTTGCCGTTCGCGAATTCATTATATGTCTTTTGCAGACTGGCTATCGATGGTCTTACCTGAAACAGGTATCCGCCTATCACGGTTCCTCCCGCAATGCACATTATAATATTTGCAGCTATATATATTATACTTGCATTGTGAAACAACATGTAAATCAATGCCGCAAAGCCCTGAAAAACAAATATTGCTGTCAATATCACTGTTATTTTAATAAAATTGGAAATGGTATACCGTTTCACTTTTCTGTTCTCCTTCAGGAAAATAATTTTCGATATTCATTCGGGGAAACACCTGTAAATTTTTTAAATCTTTTCGTGAAATACTTTGCGTCATTAAACCCGACTTCCTCTGCTATCTCATTGACGCTCCTGCAGTGATCGATCAGCAATTCTTTTGCGTGCTGAATCCGGATATAAGTCAAAAAATCGATCAGAGACTTTCCCATTTGCTTTTTAAAAATACTGGACAGATAAGTTTCGTTCAATCCCACATGTTTTGCAATCTCTTCCAGCGTTACGGCCTCTCTGTAGTGCTCCTCTATATAAATTTGTACATTTCGGATCGGACGGGTACTCTGATCTTCTTTTTCTTCTACACAGCGTTTCAGCAGCAGCTGAAAAATGTCGCTCAGATAGGTGAACGCACCGGCAATGCTGTAAAAATACTGTTTTTGCGGAATCAGATTCTCCTGCGAAAACTCTCTGAAATCTGTGACATCAAATACCTGTATCCCCTTATAAAATAATTTTACCAGCATCTGGTAAATTTCCAATACCACATCACCGTTTATTTTGCCTGAATATCGATAGAGAAGCGTCACAAGTTCATTGATCTCTCCCGCCATCTCCTCACTGTCTGCATCCGCGATAGTCTTCATAAAACGTTTCCGAAAATTTCCGTCTATAAACCGGATTGCCTCAAGTTCCGCTTTTGGTACATCCTTATATTTGATTATCTTATTTTTTCCTTTGATCACTTTATAATTGATACATGATTCACACTCATTGATGCTGGCGAAAATATCATTGAAATTTCCATAGATATTGCTGAGCCCTATTGTGAAATTGATCTTCTGCAAAACATCGTTTAAAACCAACAATTTACTCTTTATACGAATCAAAGCTGTTTTAAGCAGTTCAAGAATCTCCCTGTCGCCGTTAAACAGACAGAAAAAACTGTTATCCATCAATGCCGTCAATATCTCTATCTTTTCATTTTTGACTTCTCCGACGACTATGTCCTTGATTTTTTCTCCCAAAAATTCCTGCAGAGAGAGCGTATTATCCTCTCTGTTCAAAATACATTCTATCTGAAGCAGCTGCCATGTATTTCCCTGAAATTTCAGATGGTATTCTTCCAGAAATCTTTCTCTGCTGAACAGCTTTGAAGGTTGTCCTTTGCTGTTCAGAATAAGAATCAGCAGATTGTCCTTGATTTCCTGCATGGACTTTAAGGATAAATTTCTGTTTTCCAGAGTTCTCACTATTTCCGCATCTATCAGATTGAGCCCTTTTTGCAGCGCACATTCCAGTTCTTCTTTCTGTATCGGTTTTAACAGATAATCGACTACCCGAAATTTGAGCGCCTGCTGCGCATAGGAAAACTGGCTGTATCCTGTAATGATAATCACTTTTATATCCGGAAATGCATCATACAATTTCCTGATCAGCTCTATTCCGCTCAATCCCGGCATTCTTATATCTGTGATCAGAAAATCCGGGCTGCACTCCTCACACATCTGAAAGGCCTTATTTCCGTCATTGGCAAAACCGACCACCTCCAGCCCATACTGCTCCCACTCGATAAGTGCTTTGATTAAATGACAGATATGCTGCTCATCATCTGCAATGATCACTTTTCTTTTCATCACTTTTCCCGTACCCCTCTCTTTTTGCCCAAAGATAAGAAGATGCCCCTATTGAGATATCCATCCCGACAATGAGCACCTTCAAAATATTTACCGTTTAAAATTTGTAAACAGGAATATCACAGCCTGCCACTATTGCATTCAATTCTTCCATGCGTTCGGCCGTAGGCGGTATCATATCTTCCAGTGGATACTTTCTGTCCAGACTGTAATATTTTCCTCTTCCCAGCTTATGATAGGGCAAAAGTTCCATGCCTGCCACATTTTCGCATCCGGAAACAAAACGCGCGATTTCACTAATCTCTTCAGGCCTGTCATTAAATCCCGGTATAATGGGAACTCGAATAAATAATTTGTTATCGTACATTTCTGCCAGTTTGTCCACATATTTTATATTTTCCAGAATAGTTTCATTTCGCTGCCCTGTCCATTCCCTGTGCTTATCCGGATCGACATGTTTGATATCCATAAAAATGGTATCCAGATATGGAACCACTTTATCATAGTCCTCCTTGTCCGCGTATCCGCATGTTTCCATTCCCATGCTGATCCAGCGTTCTGTCAGAGTTCTTATCAATGCATACGCAAATTCCGGTTGTGCCATCGGCTCCCCGCCGGACAATGTCACGCCGCCCCCGGAGCTTTCATAAAATGGTATATCCCGTTTTACAATATCATAAACCTGGCCAACAGACATCTTTTCGCCTGTAACTTTTCTGCAATTTACATAGCACTTTTCCGTACATGAAAATGCATTTTCCCTTTTGAAGCAATGCGAGCATATTTCTCTTTTTGCTGTAAGATCTTCTTTCAGAGCCCCACAGGTACATTGCCTGACGCAATTCATACATCTGATACATTTATCCGGGAAAAAACTCATTTCCGGATGGAAAGACTGCGTCTCCGGATTACAGCACCACCGGCACCGCAGGCCGCATCCCTTCATAAAAATGGTTGTTCTCACACCGTTCCCGTCATTGATAGCATATCGCTCAATATTCGCTACAATGCCGGTACTCTCCAACAGCCTGTTCACATCTGTTTTCAATAATTCACCACGGATCATTCTTTTTCCCTCTGTCCCAGATCATTTTCTCTTGTAAAGCAACACTGCCAAAACAATAACGACACCTTTCACGATCATTTGCGGATAGGACGCAATGCCCATCAGATTCATTATGTTATAGAGCACTCCCATCAGCATAGCGCCGACGATAGTTTTTGTGACGCTCCCGGATCCGCCGTTCATAGAAGCTCCTCCTATGACAACTGACGCGATCGCATCCATCTCATATCCGTCACCGACTGTAGCCGTGCCCATCCCCAGACGCCCACAGAGCAGGATCCCGGCAATCGCAAAACATAATCCGCCCAGCGCATAGCTTAATACCAGATAACTTTTTACTCTGATGCCTGCCAGATATGCCGTCTCCTTATTTCCGCCGATGGCATAAATCCCGCGTCCGAATCTGGTGCGGTTTAACACAAATAAAAATATCAGAAATACTACTATCATGGTAAGCACCGGATTCGGTATGCCGGCGGTAGTCCCCTTCACCCATTTAGGCAAAAACGTGCCGTCTATCCGTCTGTTCTGCCCTGTCTGATACATATAAGCCGCGCCTTTCAAAATCGTTGTCA
>CANRWP010000045.1 GCA_947643595.1 uncultured bacterium
GAGCAACCGGCTCATAACCGGTCGGTCCTGGGTTCGAGTCCCCGAAGGTCCATTAAAAGAATAATAGTGACAACCGCAATGGTAATTTTGAGTTGCGCCGTGAATTCCCGAATGGGGGTTTGGCGTAACGGGAATAGCCGAAGGATATTCCCTCAAGCGAACTTGTTCGCTTTGGCCCAGTGGCTCAGTTGGTTAGAGCGTCGCCCTGTCACGGCGAAGGTCGTCGGTTCGAGTCCGATCTGGGTCGTTTTGCTTTGGGATCTTAGCTCAGCTGGGAGAGCATCTGCCTTACAAGCAGAGGGTCATAGGTTCGAGCCCTATAGGTCCCATTTTTCATATTATATCTGCTTTTGTTATGCTGGTGTGGCGGAATAGGCAGACGCAAGGGACTTAAAATCCCTCGGTGGCAACATCGTGCCGGTTCAAGTCCGGCCACCAGCATTTCAGAAAACAAAAATCCATCTTATCAGAAATGATAGAGATGGATTTTTTGTTGGTGTGTAAAATTCAGTAGAGCTTAAATCCGCCCAGCGTCGGAATGCGTCCGCCTACATGGGTGATGTAGATGGCATGGATCCCGTCGGGAATATGGCATGGGGCGGTAAAAGTTTCCCAGTAGTTGCATTCGCTTATCTCAATGCGGGAACAGATCTCTCCGTCGGGAGAAGTGCGGACTTCAAAGCATCCATCCATATAACCCCTGGCTTTGATATCTATTTTTGTAATTCCCTTACAGTCGAAGTATTTGAAACCGGCGGTGGCGCCGTCCGTCATATTGCACACGTAACCGGGCAGTTCATCCCCGTCGTTGCCGTCCTGGGAAATCATGGGGCGGTATTTCTCGTCATCCTGAAAATCTGGATAAATGTTCCAGAGATTGCAGGCGATGTAAGCGTCGTAGAAAACGCCGCACTCCAGAGGACCGCCGTTTAGACCGCAGGAGGTCATCTCTGTCTGCCGGATCAGTCCTTCCGGTGTAAAGAAAATTTCCTCGGCGCAGGCCTGACGGCTGAACTGCGTACCATTGGTAGGACGGTGATAGAACATGTACCATCTGCCGTTTATCTCCGTAAAACTGCCATGATTATTGCAGTGCAGAGCGGTCTTCAGACCGGCGGCTTTGTAGCTGTCAATGCCCGCATCGCAGTTGTCCACGATAACGCCTCTGTATGTGAAAGGACCGACGGGGGCTTGCGCTGTCGCATAGCACATTTCATGGTTGTGGACGGAAGAATAGATAAAATAGTATGTATCGCCGCGTCTGCGCATGGAGGAAGCCTCGAAAAAAGCATGGCCTTCAAAAGAAGTTCCCTTTGCATGGCAGGTATTCGGGATAACGGTTTTTGGTTCCTCTGTAATGGTCAGCATATCCGGTGCGAGAATCGTGACAGCGGGACCCTCGGTGGAGGCATCCTGTGCCGGACAGAAACCGGTGTACAGATAAGTCTGCTGTCCTTCGCGGTACACGCCCGGGTCGAACTGCGGGGCATCTCCTTTCCTCTCTCCGAGTATGTTACCGTCCGCATGTCTCACAAAACCGTAAAATTCGTATTTGCCGGCTGGCGTATCGCACACGGCTACGGATACGATATGGGAGAGATTGGGAATGTAATACATGTAATACCGTCCGTCTGCACCCTGCACCACATCCGGAGCGAAAAGAACCATTTTGCCGTCGGTATTGCGGGGATCCTGTTCTCTGCGGTAAATGATTCCTTCATATCGCCAGTCTCCCAAATCATCGACAGGAGCGGACCAGCATACATAATCCCCGAGGCAGTATACATATCCGCGGAAATGGTCATGGGAGCCATAGAGATACACCCGATCTCCGAAAACATGGGGTTCACCGTCCGGGATGTATTCCCAGGAGGGCAGAAATGGGTTAAAAGCCTGTTTTTTCATGAAAGTTCTCCTTGTGTTATTTTTATTTGGAATGGTGCGGCGGAAAGTCCCGCACGGTTGCGGATATGAATTTCCGCGTAATCCTGAAAGCCAAGCGATACACAGACGGCAGGATAATCTGTGGATATCGGTTCGGGCAGCGTCAGAATCAGTCTGCCCTCTTCGGCGGTGACCTTTGAGGGCTTTATGTCCGCTTCTCCGATACGGATATTCCAGTCGGATTCTTTATCGCCGGTATTGAGACCGTCGGCATATAGGAAAGTAACGGCGATATGCCTGTCATCTGCCAAAACAGCGCAAACGGCTCTGGGTGCATCGCATAACAATTCTTTTTCGTCGTATATATGACCCCTTGCCAGAAGAGCAAGTCTTCTGCCCACCTCCATTTTTTCCTTCGGGTGGATATCGTAATAGGAGCCCAGATCCATAATGCTCGCCATATAGACACCGGCGACGTTATCAGCGACAAAGCTTTGCTTATCCCTGACGACAGCGTATCCCTGATTATCGCAGTCCAGCCAGACGCCAAAAGGAGCGAGCTGGACGATCAGGAAAGGCAGATCGTCGTCCCACAACTTTCTCCAGCTTTCGATCAACCCGGTCAGAAGTTTGTCATACATGTGAGCATGGTCTCCCGCGTCGGATTCTCCCTGATACCAGAGAACCCCCTTGAGGGAAAATGGGATCACTTCGGACAACATGGTGCGGAAGAGGCCGCAGGGGCGGTTCGTATGGTAAGGCCCCATCGGGATGGCGGGATCTTCGGTGTGAGATTTCATGTATTCAAGCTGCCAGGCGCGGTCGCGTCCGTAGAGAAGAGGCTCAAAATCGGCAACATGCTGTGCCGAGTCCTCGAAAGCCCAGGCTGAAAAGCTGTCCGCGGTGAGTTTTTCGGGAGAAGTTCCGGAGACAGCTTCCCGGTATTCCTCCAGGTAGCGGTCGAGAGGCGGAGTGCAGAGCACTTCTTCCGGCACCCAGGCGGAGGCGGTGGAACCGCCCCAGTTGCAGCCGATAATACCAACAGGGATACCGGTCACAGTCTGGATATCTCTGGCAAAGCTGTAGGCGGGTGCAGAAAAATACGCAAGTCCCGGATCGCTGTCGTCGAACCAGTATCCGTAGCCGGCGCTGTTGTGAGTCGTATGTCCCTCGAAAGCTCTCTGGGGAACATTGTACATGCGGATATCCGGATTGCGGGGCAGTTTTTTGGTATTTTCCCAGTCCCGGTCATATTTCAGAAAAAATTCCATATTGGATTGGCCGCCCGCAAGCCATATGTCGCCAAAGCCGATATGTTCCAGCCTGACGGGATCCGTGCAGGCCGGACTGAAAGTCACGCAGAGGGAATAATACTCTCCGGCGTTCTGTGGCGGGAGAGTGACCAGAAAATGTCCGTCCGGGTTCGCTTTGCCTTCACCGCAGAAAGAGGGAGGGGCATCTTCGGGAAGAGTTTCCCTGTAAAAAGAGATGGTGACAACAGTGTCAGGTTTTGCGTTCCCCCATATTTTAATTTCTTTTTCCCGCTGAAGGAGCATACCGCTCTGGAAAATCTCAGCAAGTCCGCATTTTTTATGTATCGTCATATATTTAAGAACTCTCCTTTCTTTTGTCTCAAAACGCTTCAGGAGCAGTACATATTCCTGAAATCGGTAGGTGTACATCCCTTTATGATCTTAAACATCCTGATGAACGAGGAAAGGGAAGAGAAGCCGCAGTTAAGTGCCACGTCCGTAATGGAATTTTTGGGATCGATCAGCAGCTCAGTCGCCTTTGTGATCCGTTTCTGGTTCACATATTTATAGAAGGATATGTTTGTGAACTGTTTAAACAGTCTGGAGAAATAAAATTTGCTGAAGCCGCACATATTCGCGATGTCGTCCAGATTGAGATCTTCGGAGCAGTGCGCCTCGATATAATCACAGATGTTCAGAAATTTCTCCATATATTCTTTTTGCTGGCCGATTATAGCGGAGCCGCTCTCCGCACGGCTGGCATGGTTTCTTCCGATCAGGGTGATGATCTCAAGGAGCTTGCTGTAGATCATGACCTCGGAAAAGGAGGAAGCCACGCTGAGATATTCCTCTTTGATCTCGATCAACAGTTCTCGGATTCGCCCGTGGATAGTAGGGAAGTCCTCCGGGGTGATGAGAATCAGAGGGGAAAGGATATTCAGCAGGGGTTCAATGTCCTTCATAAACCGCAGCGATGCGGTGTTCGGCTGAAAGATGATGCGCCGGCCGGTCCTCGGGGCATACAGCGTATGGATACAGCAGGGACAGATCAGGATGATATCGTTCTCCCGCAGGATATGGGTCTGGTTGCCACATTCCACGGTATAGATATTTTCCGTGGGCATGATGATCTCCATAGTAGTATGCCAGTGGGGAGGGTAATCCTCGTATTCATCATTGTTATACAGTTTGAGGGAGGTGCTCTGTTTATAGTTGACAGTCTCGAAAATGCCGTTCAGGGATTCGATCATAACAGGTGCTCCTTTTTGTATGGTGCAAAACAATAACTTACATCAATAGTATAATGAAAATTTGCTTTTTGGTATATAAAAGTTGCTCATAAAATATGAAAAATTGCCTTTAGAAAATGGGGGTTAGTAAAAATATACTAAAATCACGCTTTAAAATTAGCAATTATGTACAAAGGATGTGTTTGCGAAAATTATTGTACTAAAAAACTGATGAAAAAATGGACCAATTATCGGAAGTTATAAAAAAATATCACAGCAAGAATTGATAATCAATAAACAACAATTTGAAAGCGCCTGGGTATGGACTGTGCTATCATGAAATTACAAGATAAGGTTCCGGAAACTTTAAATTTAAAACTATTTTAAAATTTTACAAGGAGGATCGAAACATGAAGAAGAAATGGATGGCGGTTGTTTTATCGGTTGCTATGGCAGCGACGCTGCTGGCAGGCTGCGGCGGATCCGGGGGGGCAGATGCTCCGGCGGCAGATTCCGGTGAGAGCGCATCGGCAGAGAGTGGTGGGGTGCAGGAGATCACATGGATGTTCTGGGATGACCTGAACGCTACGGAAGATCTGATCTCCAAAGGTTACGGGGATGTGATCGACAGATTCAATGCCGACTATGAGGGGCAGTACCATGTGACGGCGGTGACGACCAACCTGGAAGAGTATTATCCGAAGCTCAACGCGCTGGTTGCATCCAACGAGACGCCGGACGTGTTTATCGTAAGCCCGGGGCCGAACCTGGAGGTCTATGTGGAACCCGGCGTGGCGGCGCCGCTCGACGACTACCTGGCGGACGGCTGGAAAGATACTTTTACATCCGACGCGGTGTTCTCTCAGATGACATACGACGGAAAGATCTATGCGATACCCCTGAACATTGCCGCGGCATGCGCGTTCTACAACACGGAAATGTTTGAGGCGGCAGGCGTTGAGGTGCCGAAGACGTGGGATGAGATGCTGGATGCCTGTGAGAAGCTTGAGGCGGCAGGTTACACACCGATCACGATCTCCGCAGGTACGGCATGGTGTCTGTCCATGGTAGCGGGTTATCTCTGCGAGATGGAGGGCGTTGATCTGGCAGCGCTGGAAGACGGTTCCGCGAGCTGGGAGGACGGCAAGGTGGAATCCGCGGCGGCAAAACTGGTGGAGCTCTCCAGGTATTTCCAGAAGACGGCGGCGGGGGACACAAACGATGTGGCTACGGCAAACTTCTATAATGAGGAAGCGGCGATCCTGATCCAGGGTTCCTGGGCGATCGCTCAGATCAATGGTTCCAACCCTGATTTTGAGTCAAAGTGCGGCGTGTTCCAGTTCCCGGGCGTTGACAGGGTGATCGCGAAGTCCGACTCTCTCGCGATGAGTTCTTCCACAAAGTACCCGGAGGCATGTATTGCGTTCATGAAGTATTTCACGGACGATACGGCACAGAAATATACGGCGGAGATCGGCGGAAAGATCCCGGTGACTTCCGTGGAGTATGACGAGTCTGTGGCGCCGGCGCAGCTCTCCTATGTGATGGACGTATTCAGCGGTGCGGAGGGGACATTCGGATTCTACAATGAGTCCATGCCTTCCACGGAAGCGGGCGCGTACTTCGACGATACGATGGTATCCGTATTCCTGGGCGATATGACGCCGGCTGAAGCGGCGACGGATATGGAAACATTTTATGCGGATAACTGCCGATAGGCTTCGGCAGCGCGCATAGCGGATGGAGGAACATCAGATGGATAAATTATTAAGGGATAAAAAAGCGATCACTGTATTTTTAATGCCGGCGCTTCTTCTGTTTGTCGTTGTACTGTTCGTTCCGATCTGTCAGTCAGTATATTACTCTTTTTGTGAATACAAAGGCCTGACGGCACCTGAATTTATCGGACTCAAGAACTATAAAGACCTGCTCAAGGACAAGAGCATGATGTTTGCATTAAAAAATTCCCTGTTTTTTCTGATTTTTTCCTGTGTCACGCAGTTGGTTATGGGATTGTTTCTGGCTGCGCTCCTTACGAATATCAAAAAGGGGCGCAACCTCTTTAAAAACATTATATATCTGCCCTGTGTTTTATCTTCAACGGCACTCGGTCTTTTATGGATGTTTATATTCAGTCCGAAACTGGGTATCAATCAGGCACTGGAAAAATTCGGTATGGAGGGCCCTCTGTGGCTTATGGATACAAGCGGTTTTATTATACTGCCGATGTGGGTCATCGCCTTTGTGGCACTGTGGCAGTATGTGGGGCAGTCAATGATGCTCTACATGGCGCAGATATCGGGGATCAGTACGTCCCTGTACGAAGCGTCCTATATTGACGGATGTAATAAGGCGAAGAGTTTTATCCATATTACACTGCCTCTGATCAAGCCGATGGTGGCGACGGCGATGTCGCTCAACGCGATAGGATCTCTGAAATTTTTTGACCTGATATTTAATATGACGGAAGGCGGGCCGAATCACAGGACGGAGGTTCTGGCAACACATCTGTACACACAGGGGTTTAAGTACAATAAGTATGGATACGCCAGCGCGATCGGCGTGGTGCTTATCGTGATGTGCCTTATCGTGACGGGATTGATCAATAAGTTTGTCAAGACCGAAAACTATGAAATGTAGCGGGAGGAAAGAAAATGAGTGATAAAATGAAATCGACCACGGTCAAAACGATCATATACATATTTCTGGTCCTTGTCGCAGTGATATATATTGCGCCGCTCTTATGGGTGTTTATGGTATCTTTCAAGACGAACGCGGAGATATTCTCTTCACCGTTCTCATTGCCAGAAAGTTTTTATATCGATAACTATACATTTTCGTGGACGGCGGGAAAACTCGGTATAGCGACGCTTAATTCTTTTATTGTGTGTGGTATTACACTGATACTCAGTATGCTGATCGGTTCCATGGCGGCGTTTGCCATCGGCAGGCTGCGGTTTAAACTGGCTAAGCCCTGTATGACATTTTTCCTGCTGGGCATGATGATACCGGTGCACTGTGTGATGATCCCGCTGTTTACCCGGTTCGCAAAAATAGGATTGTCCAATTCCCTGATCGGGCTTATCATACCGTACCTGACATTTTCACTGCCGACGACCATATTTATTATGACGGGCTTCTTTCAGAGCATGCCCAATGAACTGATCGAGTCGGCATGTATCGACGGCTCTTCGATCTACGGAATCTTCTTCAAGATCGCGCTGCCGCTCTCGAAAACGGGACTTTTCGTGACAGGACTGATGACGTTTGTGGCAAACTGGAACGAGCTTTTACTTGCGATGGTATTTATTTCAGACGATGCGAAAAAGACGCTGCCGGTATCTCTGTCAAAGTTTGTGGGACCGTATAATACGAATTACTCGCAGATGTTCGCGGCGATCATTATCGCGATTATACCTACGGTCATCGTGTACTGTATTTTCAGTAATCAGATTGTAGACGGGCTGACGGCCGGAGCCGTGAAGGGATAATCATTCAGACAGGAAAGGAAAACGAGATGAGTAGAGAGAGAGAGCCTCTTGTGACACATATTTTTACGGCGGATCCGTCGGCGCATGTGTATAATGGCAAAATATACATATACCCATCCCACGATATCCCACATGACGGGGAGGACAATGACAACGGCGATGAGTATCAGATGCAGGATTATCATGTTCTGACAATGGATGATATTGATGCAGAATGCGTAGATCACGGAGAGGCCCTGCATATAAAAGATGTGCCGTGGGCCGGAGATCAGATGTGGGCGCCCGATGCGGTTTATAAGAACGGAAAGTGTTATCTGGTCTTTCCGGCGAGGGATAAGGAAGGAAATTTCCGGCTCGGAGTGGCTAGCGGAGAGAACCCGACCGGACCCTTTACCGCACAGCCCGACTATATCGAGGGAAGTTTCAGCATTGATCCCGCCGCTTTTATGGACGATGACGGAAAAGTATATGTTTACTTCGGTGGTCTGTGGGGCGGTCAGCTGGAAAAATACCGCACCGGCGTATTCGATCCGAACGGAAAGGAGCCGGGAGCCGGGGAGACGGCGGTTATGCCTCGGTGCGCGGTGATGAGCGAGGATATGTCATCTTTTGAGCATGAACCGGCTGAGGTCATTATATTGGATGAAGACGGAAAACCTCTCCTTGCCTCCGACGAGGATAAAAGATATTTTGAAGATCCCTGGGTGCACAAATATAAGGGGAAATATTATCTGTCTTATTCTACAGGGACGACACATTATATCGTCTATGCGACAGCGGACAACCCGATGGGACCTTTTACATACCGGGGACGCATCATGGAACCGGTCATCGGATGGACGACGCATCATTCGATCATAGAATACCGGGGAAAATGGTATCTGTTCTACCATGACTGTGAATATTCCGGCGGAATCAATCACCGCAGGACAGTGAAATTTACCGAGCTTTATTACAATGAGGACGGATCGATACAGACGATTTTTCCCTATGAGAATAAAAAATAAAGAGAAAGAGGGAGCAGCCTGCATATGCGGACAGCTCCCTTTTTGGGCGGAATAATACATTTCGCTCTTGCGTTACCATGGAATATCATGGTAAGCTGTATAATTATATGAAGTGAAAATTTTACACGGGGGATGATGGAATGGAAAATCATGCGAAAAGAGGAAAATTTACCGGATCGATCGGTTTTGTTCTGGCGGCAGCGGGGAGCGCTGTCGGGCTGGGGAACATCTGGAGATTCCCGTACCTTGCGGCGAAAGGCGGCGGAGGCGTATTTATTCTCTGCTATGTTATCCTGGCGCTCACCTTCGGTTTTACGCTGCTGACGACGGAGATCGCGATCGGCAGAAAGACAGGGCAGAGCCCTCTGACGGCCTACAAGAAGATCCATCCGAAGTGGGGGGGCATCGGCGTGCTCGCCTGCCTGGTGCCGGTGATCATTCTGCCCTACTACTGTTCGATCGGGGGATGGGTTTTGAAGTATCTGACCGTATTTCTGACGGGACACGGCGTGGATGCGGCGCAGGACGGCTATTTTACCGGCTATATCACAGGAGTGTGGCAGCCGATCCTCTGGCTGGTCGTCTACCTGTTTCTGACAGCCTTTGTGGTTTACTGCGGCGTGGATAAGGGGATCGAGAAATACAGCAAGATACTGATGCCGATCCTTCTGGTTCTGATCGCGGGAATCTCCATTTTTTCCCTGACGCTTTCCCACACGGATGAGGCGGGGATGACGAGGACAGGCTTGCAGGGACTTTCCGTGTACCTGATCCCGGACTTTACTGGTATGACCATGCATGACTTCTTTGTGGTGTTGATGGATGCCATGGGGCAGCTGTTCTACTCCATCAGCGTGGCCATGGGTATTATGGTCGCTTACGGATCCTACGCGAAGAAAGAGACGAACCTGATGAAGTCCATCAACCAGATCGAATTTTTTGATACGCTGGTGGCGTTGCTCGCAGGTCTTATGATCATTCCGGCAGTCTACACGTTTATGGGCATGGAGGGAATGTCCGCGGGGCCGGGACTGATGTTCGTATCCCTGCCAAAAGTGTTTGAGGCGATGGGCGGAATAGGAAATGTGATCGGATTTTTCTTTTTCCTGATGGTGACCTTTGCGGCGGTGACTTCCTCCGTGTCGGTCATGGAGGCGATCGTCTCCAGCACGGTGGACAAGTTCCATCTGTCGAGAAAAAAGAGCACGGTGCTCGTGACGGCGTATGCGGTCATAGCGGGAGTCGTTGTATGTCTCGGCTACAATCTGCTCTACTTTGAGCTGACACTGCCAAACGGCGCGGTGGCGCAGATTCTGGATGTGATGGATTATCTGAGCAATAACCTGTTTATGCCGCTCGTCGCGCTGCTGACCTGTATTTTGATCGGATGGATCGTGAAACCTCAGACCGTGATAGACGAGATCACGGTGGGCGGGAACAGATTTCAGAGAAAAACGCTCTATATCGTGATGGTCAAGGTCGTGGCGCCTATTATTCTGCTTATGTTGCTGCTGCAGGCGGTGGGACTCAGTGTTTAAAGCAGAAGAATCGACGGAGGAAAAGAGGCGCAGAGATGAAAATTTTTGTGTATGCTATGCGGGAATTTGACGAACTGAAATATTATGAGGAATGCCGGAAAAAATACGGGATCACGTTCGACTATACGACGGCATATCCTGATATGGATAATGTCGCTCTGGCGGAAGGCTGCGACGGCGTCTCCGTGATCACGAATCCGATCGGAAAGGAGATGCTCAGGGCGTTCTCCGAGAGGGGTGTAAAATATCTGTCCACGAGAAGTATCGGCTATGAGCATATCGATGTGGAGGAAGCGTACCGTCTGGGAATCAGGGTGTGTCACGCCTCCTACTCCCCGAACAGCGTGGCGAACTATACCATTATGCTGATGCTGATGGCGTGCCGGAATATTGAGTACATTCTGCAAAAATCCGGAGTGCAGGACTACAGTCTGGGCGGAAAGATTGGGAAGGAACTGTCCCTCTGCACGGTGGGCGTGATCGGAACGGGAAGGATCGGGGAGAGGCTGATAGAGCATCTGAGCGGTTTCGGCTGCAGGATACTGGCCTATGACCTCTGCGAGAAGGATTCCGTGAAGAGGTATGCCGAGTATGTGGAACTGGATAGACTGTACCGGGAGAGCGATATCATTACGCTCCATATTCCGGGAATGGAAGAAAATTATCATATGTTGAATGAAGAGACCTTCGGAAAGATGAAAGAGGGCGTGATACTCATCAATGCGGCCCGCGGCATGCTGGTGGATACGGATGCCCTGATCGGGGCGCTGGAGAGCGGCAGGGTTGGTTTTGCCGCCCTGGACACGGTGGAGGAGGAGTACGGTCTGTACTATCTGAACAGAGAGGGTGATATTATCTCCAACCGCCGGAGGGCGATACTGGGCGCTTTTCCGAATGTGATCCTGTCGCCGCATATGGCGTTTTATACGGAGCAGGCTGTGTCCGACATGGTGGGAAAGACTGTGGAGGCTATGGTGTGTCTGTCGAAGGGGGAGGAGACGCCCCTCGAGGTCAGAAGGTAAGAGGATATAGATGGAGAATACGGAAAAGAGTGTCTTATTTGAGCAGATGCCTGTGCCCCAGGCGGCCAGGAGATTGATGATACCTACGATACTCAGCTCGCTTGTCATGGTGATCTACTCCATGGCGGATACCTATTTTGTGGGGCGGCTGAACAATCCGATCGAGAATTCGGCGGTGACGCTGGCGGCGCCGGTGCTGCTCGCCTTCAATGCAGTGAACAATCTGTTTGGAGTGGGCAGCTCCAGTATGATGAGCAGAGCGCTGGGGCAGCAGGACTTTGACAAAGTGCGGAAGAGCTCCGCCTTTGGCTTTTACTGTTCGCTGACATGCGGTCTTGCGATGTCGCTGCTTTGTGCTGCGTTTTTTCAGCCGCTTCTGCATATGCTGGGAGCGGACAGCAATACTCTTGCGGCTACGGCGGCCTATATGAAGTGGACGGTGCTGTGCGGCGCGACGCCATCTATTTTGAACGTGGTGATCGCGTATCTGGTGCGCGCGGAGGGCTCAGCGCTGCACGCCAGCATCGGAACCATGAGCGGGTGTGTCCTGAATATTATTCTGGATCCGATTTTTATCATGCCCTGGGGACTTGGCATGGGAGCGTCCGGGGCAGGGCTTGCGACTTTCGTTTCCAACTGTACGGCCTGCGGTTATTTTTGTGTGTTGCTCTATGTGAAGCGAAAGAGTACGTATGTCAGCATCCGACCGAAGGATTTTAAATGGAAAAAGGACATCGTGAAGGGTGTGTGCGGTGTGGGTATTCCCGCTTCCATCCAGAATCTGCTGAATGTGACCGGCATGACGCTGCTGAACAATTTTACCGCGGTGTACGGGCCGGATGCGGTGGCAGCGATCGGCATCGTGCAGAAGATATATATGGTGCCGATGCAGATCGCCATGGGTTCCAGCCAGGGTGTGATGCCCCTTGTGGGATATTCGTATTCGGCAAAAAACTACGGGCGCATGAAAGAGACGGTGCTTTTTATCGCCAAAGTCATGGTGCCGATCATGTTGGTATCCAGCATTTTCTGCTATGTCAGGGCGGAGTGGCTGGTGGGGCTGTTCATGAAAAAGGAGGAGATCGTCCACTATGGCCGGATATTCCTGCGGGCGGACTCTCTCGCCATGACGTTTCTCGCTGTGGATTTTCTGGCAGTGGGCGTATTTCAGGCGATCGGCATGGGAAAGAAATCTTTGCTGTTCGCGGTGCTTCGGAAAATTGTGTTCGAGATTCCGGCGCTCATTGTGCTGAACAGTCTGTTCGGCGTGGACGGTATTGCCTACGCGGCGTTTGTGGCGGAATTTATGCTTGCGCTGTGCGCGGTGTATATGCTGTGGCGGATATTTAAAAATCTGATGCCGGGAAAAACGGCACTGAGACAGGAGGCGCAAAATGAAAAAGTATGATACGGTCATTTTCGATCTGGACGGGACGTTGATGGATACGCTGGAGGATCTGGCGGACGCGGTCAATGAAATTTTGAGCCGAAACGGTTATCCCGTCAGGACGATCCGGGAGGTACGGCGCATCGTGGGAAACGGTCTGCGGCAGACGCTGACGCTGTGTCTGCCGGAGGGGACAAAACAGGAGGTGGTCGACAGGCTTCTGCCGGAGTTCGCGTCCTACTATCAGGAGAATTGTCAGATAAAGACGAAGCCCTATGACGGGATAGAGGATACTCTGCGCGGGTTGAGCGCAAGGGGCTTTAAACTTGCCATTGTCTCCAACAAGAGAGATGAGGCGGTGAAGAAGTTAAACAGAGAATATTTTGCAGAATACGTCAGAGTGGCGATCGGGGAGAACGAGAGTGCCGGCATCCGCAAGAAACCGGCGCCGGATACGGTCTACCAGGCTCTGCGGGAGCTTGGGAGCTCGAGGGAGCAGGCGGTCTATGTGGGGGATTCGGAGGTGGATCGAATGACGGCCGAAAACGCGGGACTTCCCTGCGTCTCCGTGGACTGGGGCTTTCGCGACAGGGAGGAATTGGAGAAACTGAAGCCCGCCTGGCTGATCAGCAGACCGGAGGAACTGCTTAAAATATTATGTTAGTTGTCAATGCGATCGTATTTTTTGTCACGGCAAATTTATACAGGCTGGCGGGGCGGTTCGGAAAGTACGATGCAGGGGTCTGCGCGGCGTTTGGTATTCTCTTTCTGGCGGGAAATATCAGACCGGCTCTGCGGGATCGGAAAATTCCGTCCAAAAGGCTCAGGATCTGTTCCCGGGGGAGCGATCTGCTGTTGCTGTTTTGTGTCAGTACGGCGGCTTCCGCACTGTATCTGCTGTCGGAGATCGGACAGCTCTTTTCCGGGGAGATGAAAGTCTGGCTGCTGCATCTTCTGAATATATTTCTGGTGGAGGCCGTTGTCTTCTGGAACGGTATTGTCAGAGTCTATCTGACGTCGGGTCAGCTTGCTCTCAAATGGAGGCTGCTTGGGGTGATCTGCGGGTTTATCCCGGTCATCAACCTGGCGGTGCTGTACCATATTATAAAGATCACGGGCCGCGAGGCGAAGTTGGAAGGGGAGAAGCTGCTGCTCGATGAAAAGAGAAAGGAGCAGCGCGTCTGTGCCACAAAGTATCCGATACTGCTTGTCCACGGAGTGTTTTTTCGGGATTTTAAGTATCTGAATTACTGGGGACGGATTCCCGCCGAACTGGAAAAGAACGGGGCGACGATCTATTACGGCAATCATCAGTCGGCTGATTCGGTGGAAGGCAGCGCGCGGGAGCTGGCGGAGAGGATCCGGCAGATCACGGAGGAGACGGGCTGCGGAAAACTCAACATCATCGCCCATTCCAAGGGCGGTCTGGACTGCAGGTATGCGCTGTCGGAACTTGGGATAGCAGATCGGACGGCGTCTCTGACGACGATCAATACACCCCACCGGGGCTGTCTTTTCGCGGATTATCTGCTGGAGAAGATTCCGGAGAATATTCAGGAGAGAACGGCTGAAGCTTACAATAGGACCTTGAAAATACTGGGGGATGAAGAACCTGATTTTATGAAAGCTGTGCGGGATCTGACGGAGAGAGCCTGCATGGAGAGAAACCGGTATATCAAAGATGCCGAAGGGGTATACTATCAGAGTGTGGGTTCCAGATGCAATCGCGCGGTAAACGGACGATTCCCTTTAAATTTTACGTATTATCTGGTAAAATATTTTGGCGGAGAGAATGACGGGCTGGTCTCCGTGAACTCTTTTCCGTGGGGAGAAAATTTCCGGCTTATGACCGTAAAAGGAAGGCGGGGACTTTCCCATGGGGATATGATAGATCTGAACCGGGAGAATATTCCGGAATTTGACGTTCGGGAATTTTATGTAAGCCTGGCGGCGGATCTGAAACACAGAGGATTATAGAGTTAAGGGTTATGCGGAACTGGAATAGGAGGATAAGGTATGGCAGTATTACATTTGACAACGGAAAATTTCAGAAGAGAAGTATTGGAATATGAAGGAACGGCACTGGTAGACTTCTGGGCGTCCTGGTGCGGTCCCTGCCAGATGGTGGGGCCGATCGTTGAGGAGATCGCGAACGAAGTGACAGACGCAAAGATCTGCAAGGTGAACGTGGATGAACAGCCGGATATCGCGGGAAAGTATAATGTGATGTCCATTCCAACATTTATTGTGTTCAAAAACGGTGCGCCAGTGAAGGTATCGACGGGGGCCATGCCGAAGGCGGAACTGCTGGGGCTTCTCAGGTAGGATCAGAGGGAAAATTATGAGAGATGTCATTATTATCGGAGCCGGAACTGCCGGGCTGACGGCGGCGATCTATGCGCTCCGGGCGGGAAAAAGCGTTCTTGTGCTGGAGCAGGGCACTTACGGTGGGCAGATCGTGAACACTCCCAAGGTGGAGAATTATCCGGGAATCGAACAGATATCCGGCTATGAGTTTGCGTCCGGCTTGTTTAAACAGGCTGAAAAACTGGGAATGGAGTACCGAAACGAAAAGGTGATCGGTGTCAGGCAGGAAGGAACCTGCAAGGTTGTGGAGACCGAGGGGGAGACATACGAAGCCGCAGCGCTCGTCCTCGCCACCGGGGCGAAAAACCGTCCGCTTGGCGTGGAGAGAGAGACTGAGCTCACCGGCAGGGGAATCTCTTACTGTGCCACCTGCGACGGGATGTTTTTCCGGGGAAAGAAAGTGGCGGTGGTGGGCGGAGGAAATACCGCTCTGGAGGATGCGGCTTTTTTGTCCAACTACTGTGAACAGGTATACGTCATTCACAGGCGGGAGACGTTTCGCGGGGAGGATAAGCTGGTAAAGGAACTGCGGGAGAAGGCGAATGTGGAGTTTCTGTTAAATAAGACCGTGCAGGAACTGAAGGGAGATACCACTCTGCAGGCGGTGATGCTGCGCGATAAAAACAGCGGAGAAGTGAGCAGACTGGAGATAGACGGACTGTTTGTCGCTATAGGGCAGGTGCCGGAGAACGGGATTTTTGCCGATCTTCTGGAGCTGGATGAGGGCGGCTATATTGTGGCCGGAGAGGACTGCCGCACTAATGTGGAAGGGATCTTTGCGGCGGGAGACTGCCGGAAAAAGACGGTAAGGCAGCTGACGACTGCCGCGGCGGACGGCGCGGTGGCAGCTCTGGGAGCGGCGCAGATATAAGGACAGGAAACTTAAGATGAAAAAGATTTGGGCACTCTATAAAAAATATGAAGAACTCATAAATTATCTGGTGGTCGGCGTGATGACCACGGTGATCAGCTGGGTCACTTACGGCGTCTGCAGGATCGTCATGAATGTGGAGAATGCGCTGATCATGCAGATCGCCGTATTTCTGCGCTGGTTCGCCGGGGTGGTGTTCAGCTACTTTATGAGTCGGAAATTTGTGTTTAAGAGCAAAAATCCGAAAATATTGCGGGAAGCCGTAGATTTTACGATGTCCAGGATCGTGACATTGTTTCTGGATATGTTCGTCATGTGGCTGCTGCCCTCGATTTTCCATATCAACGACTGGATCGCCACGTTTGTCTCCGCGGTGCTGGTGGTGGTTATGAACTATATTTTGAGTAAATTTGTTGTTTTCAGAAAGAAAAAGGTACGGTAGTATGACACCAGAAGAAAAAGCACGGCTTGTAATAGATGAAAAACTCCGAAAGTCCGGCTGGATAATACAAGATGTAAAAGAACTAAGCCTGTCTGCTGGTATTGGAATTGCTGTTCGAGAATTTCCGACCAGTACCGGTGAAGCGGATTATGCTCTTTTTATAGATGGAAAGCCTGTCGGCGTGGTGGAAGTCAAGCGAGAAGAAAAGGGAGAATCTATTACAGATGTTGAGGTACAATCGGGGCGTTATGCCAGGAGTATTTTTAAATGGGTGAAAAGTGATTATACGATTCGTTTTGCCTATGAAGCTACAAATAAGTTGATTCGTTATACTGAATTACAAAGATATTAAATATCGTTCCCGTACAGTATTTGCTTTTCATCGACCGGAGACTTTACAGGTGCTGATGAACCAGCGAGATACAATCCGTAATAATATGAAACATTTTCCGCTGTTAGATGAAAGAGGGTTTCGTAAATGCCAGATAAATGCAATTAAAAATCTGGATATCTCTTTTGCGGAGAATCGCCCCAGGGCATTGGTGCAGATGGCTACAGGAGCTGGCAAAACTTTTACTGCTATTACTGCGACATATCGGCTATTAAAATATGGAAAAATGAACCGTATTTTATTTCTTGTGGATACAAGGAGTTTAGGTGAACAGACAGAACGGGAGTTTCTTGCTTATATACCTAACGACGAGTCGCGTTCATTTTCACAGTTATATGGTGTCCACAGATTGAAGAGTTCTTACATATCTGGTGCTTCCCATGTTTGTATCTGTACTATTCAGCGTATGTATTCGATTTTAAAAGGCGAAGAGTTGGACGAGTCAGCTGAAGAAACCTCTTTTTCAGAATTTGTGACAACAGAAAGCAAAATATCTAAAGAGGTGGTCTATAATGAAAAATACCCGCCGGAATATTTTGATTGTATTATAGTAGACGAATGTCATCGGTCTATTTACAATGTCTGGAGTCAGGTGCTTAGCTATTTTGATGCTTTTATCATTGGTCTGACCGCAACACCTGATAAACGTACTTTTGCATTTTTTAACGAAAATGTTGTCAGTGAATACCCACGTGAGCAGGCTATTATTGATGGTGTAAATGTCGGAGAAGATGTTTTTTTGATTGAAACACAAATAGGAAAAAACGGCGCACATTTGATGAGGCAGCTGATTGAGTATCGGAATCGGCTTTCACGTGCAAAACGGTGGAAACAGATGGATGAGGATATAGATTATGCGCCTTCACGGCTTGATCAGGATATAGTGAATTCAAGTCAGATACGAACAGTTATTCGCGCCTTTAAGGAAAATTTATTCACACTACTATTCCCACGTAGAAAAGAAGTCCCTAAAACATTGATCTTTGCAAAGTCGGATAGTCATGCAGATGATATTGTACAAATTATTCGTGAAGAATTTGCGGAGGGTAATAA
Source organism: uncultured bacterium (assembly GCA_947643595.1). Classification (GTDB taxonomy): domain Bacteria; phylum Bacillota; class Clostridia; order Lachnospirales; family Lachnospiraceae; genus 1XD8-76. The sequence goes on from CANRWP010000045.1 coordinate 17,936, forward strand.
CTTTTGTCGTAAAATCACTTATTCTGTTACAAATCCGCTTCTGTAGAAGACGAGGAAGAAGAGATGAAGGCAGAAAAAATGTTGGAAGGTATTGCTGAGTGGGTTGCACAGCGGCTATAGGAGGGAAAGATAACTTAAAGGAGTTATTCACCAGAAATTATGATGTGAAAGAGAAAAAAATATTAGTTGATTTTAGCGGTGTATATTTAGATGTCTTTTTTGAGGAGAGTGAAGAATACAGTAGAAAAGGCAGGCAATATGCACCACTATTTAAAGAAGTTTATTTTAGTACGGAGAAATTACAATCAGAATCAGAAAAACTTCCAGGGGCACGTATTTTGGCATTTCATTCATACAAAGGTGGAGTAGGGAGAACATTATCCTTGATATCGCTGTTGCGGGAATGTTCATCGCATTATCCTGAAAAAAAAATATTAGTGATCGATAGTGATCTGGAAGCACCGGGATTGACGTGGATGCTGGCGGAACAGGGACAGCGTCCCATCAGTTATTTAGATATTTTATCGGTTATGAATTTTGATGAGGATATAGATCAGGCAATAAAAAGAATGGCGGCAGAGATACAAACTTCTCTGGTGACAGTCGAAACCGATAAAATGAAAATAGAGCAGTTATTTGTTCCGGCGTATCGGCATAAAAAACAAGTTATGAATATCTTTTCTAATTCGGAACGGGTATTGATTTCAAAAGATAATAAATATTATATTACGGAAACGATTTCCAGATTGGGACAGGAAGTGGGTGCTGATTTGGTTTTGGTAGATTTGAGAGCAGGGATAACAGAGTATTCAGCACCATTTTTGTTTGACTCCAGAGTGGAAAAATATTATGTATCTTCTACTTCGTTACAGTCGATAAAAGGCTTGAATCAAATCTTAGAGCAAATTTATGGAAAAACGAAATCGGAGTTGTTGAATTCAAAAATTTTTCTTACTATGATACCTAAAGTAATGGAGAGGGAAAATGTTGTTGAAATAGAAGATCAGATTTTAAAAAACGTAGAAAATAGTTTTGATAATACATCAGATACATTTCTTAGGGAAAATTATATTGTACCATTTAAATTTGACGAGGCATTAGTTCACCTTGGAGACTTTTCATCTGTGTGTGAGCTGCTTCAAAATAAAAATATAACAGAGGTAATGGGCCGCTTGGCGGAGGATTTGTTTATAGCGGAAGATAAAGATGAAAATTTGTTCGGAGAGGATGAGATAAGAGAGATTCTCAAAAAATTGAATCAAATAGCAGAAGAAGAAGTCACGGCAGAAGGAAATAGCAGTGCCAATATTCTTGTGACATCTGCCATCAAAGAAATTACAAGAAACTTTAGAAATTCATTACCTAAAATAGTAGTGGCTGGAGCAAAAGGTTCGGGTAAGACATACATTTATAAACAATTGTTAGCTGCCAAAACATGGGAAGAGTTCAGACGGTTTATTGACCATGCAAAAAATACGGAATTTGAAAATACATTGATTGTTCCATTGACTGCATCTTTAAATTTAAAAAATATGAATCTACTGATCTCAGAGTGTGTTTCTAACATTAATGAAAGTATAGAAGGACTATCTATAAAGCCTAGATTCGTGAATGATAATTTTCAGATGTTAAGGGAAGAGTTAGAGGGAAAGGAAATTTTAACAAGAGGACAATGGAAACAAAAATGGATTGATGCAATTTTGGCAGCTTTTGGAAAAGAATTCCAATCACTATCTGATCTGGATAGTTTTTTGGAGGCAAAAGAGAAAAATGTTGTATTAATTGTAGATGGTTTGGAAGACCTTTGTGTGAGTGTGCAGATTAAACAACCAGAGAAATGGAAAAATGTATTATGCTCGATCTGTCAGGATATTATAAATGAGCTGGATAACTTGGACTATGGAAATATTGGAATTATAGTGTTTGCCAGAAAGGACATGTTGAGTGAAGCTATTGAGACAAATTTCGAGCAGTTCAGAAATCTTTATGTGAAATATGAGCTAAACTGGAGTCAGACGGAGGCCTTAAGGCTGGCTTTATGGCTGGCGGCAAAAGCTTATCCGGATCTTGCGGCAAATATTGATATTTTAAGTGCCACAAGGGAAGTTCTTGTAAAAAAATTGACACAGTTGTGGGGAGTGAAATTAGGAAAACCGGATTCAAAGGAAGCATTTTCTGACAGGTGGATAATGGCGGCATTGTCTGATTTTACGGGACAACTTCAGGCCAGAGATATTGTGAGATTTCTTAAATATGCATCGGCTTCCTATGCAGATACGAACTTGATACACAAGGATCGGCTGATAATGCCGATGGATGTCAGGAATGCTATAGCTCCATGCTCCAGGGATAAGATAGATGAAATAGAGTCTGAGATGGTATATATATATGAAATATTAGAAAAGTTTATGGAGATGAATGAAAAAACACTTCCATTGACTCTTGATAAACTTCAGTTGACAGGAGAGCAGATATCCAGATTGGAAGTTCAGGGACTTTTGAAAATTTCTGACAAAAAATATTATCTTCCCGAAATAATCCGGCTGGCGTTAGGGTTTAAATATGAAAAAGGTGCAAGACCTAAGGTATTGTCATTATTGGTAAAATAGCTTTCAAAAAATCCTTGACAAAACTGGCAATAATATGTAAAATGGGAGGGTACGAATAAGGAAGTGATGATTCGTAGAATAAGTACGTGTAGCTCAGCTGGATAGAGCGTCTGGCTACGGACCAGAAGGTCGTGGGTTCGAATCCTGTCACGTACACGGTGAAAGCCTTGTAAACTGTATAGTTTATAAGGCTTTTTGTTAAATGGAAAAGAGTGCGAGGAGGAGAGAGGGATATGGCGAAGCTGTTGTGGAATCTGAAAAAAATGATATTCAGCCGTCTGGTCATTACGATCGTGCTGGTAATGGTGCAGGCGTATTTTTTGTTTGCCACATTCTACTGGCTCAGCAATTATATGCCGATCATATCCGTTATCCTGGCGCTGCTCAGCGGAGTATTGCTGATCTATGTGGTGAACAGGGATATGGATCCGGCGTTCAAACTGACCTGGGCGATTCCGCTGTGCCTGTTTCCCCTCTTCGGCGGTCTTCTGTATCTGTATGTGGAGACGAATATCATCACCATTTCCATCAAAAAGACGATAAACCGCAGAATAGAGGAGGGAAAACCCTTTCTGGAGCAGGATGAGAACATAAGAAAACGGCTGAACGAAAAACCCTGTTCCATGTCGGCCATATCGCGCTATGTGGAGAATGCGGGAGGGTTTCCGACCTATGAAGATACGAAGGTGACGTACTTTCCTATGGGGGAGGATAAGTTCGCGGATCTTTTGCCGGAGCTGGAAAAGGCAGAGCACTTTATACTGATGGAGTATTTTATTATATATGAGGGGGTTGTCTGGAACAGCATTCTGGATATCCTGACGAGAAAAGCGGCGCAGGGAGTGGAAGTGAAGCTGATGTACGACGGCACCTGCGCGATCAACGGGCTGCCCCACAAATACGAGGAGAAGCTGAAGGCGGCAGGTATCGAGGTGAGGGTTTTTCTCCCGGTGGTGCCGTTCTTTTCCACCTACCAGAACCACCGCGATCACAGAAAGATACTGGTGATCGACGGGAAGGCAGCGTACAATGGCGGCGTCAATCTGGCGGATGAGTATGCCAATAAAACGCACCCATACGGTCAGTGGAAGGATACGGCGGTAAAGGTGGAAGGGGATGCCGTGCGCAGCTATACAATGATGTTTCTGCAGCTCTGGTACAGCATAGGACCTGAGAGCGCAGTCTCGTTTGTGCCGGGAGATTATCTGAGATATCTTCCGCAGCAGGCGGCGAAGGAGCGGGATATGCCGCCGATGCAGAGAGAGGGGTGGAATGTGCCGGAGGGCGGTTATGTGATGCCCTACGGGGACGGTCCCAACAGCAGGCATGCCCTGGCGGAGAATGTATATCTGGACATGATGAACCGGGCCAATCGCTATATCCATGTGATGACCCCCTATTTTATCAATGACAGCGGGACGATCCGCGCTTTTAAATATGCCGCGGAGAGAGGGACGGAGGTCATATTGATCGTTCCCCATATCCCGGATAAAAAGGTGATCTACGATGTGACGAGGATCAGCTATCCTGTGCTGCTGCGGGCGGGCGTAAAAGTCTATGAGTACACTCCCGGTTTTATCCATGCGAAAGTGGTCGTATCCGATGACAACAAGGCGGTGGTGGGCTCCATCAACTTTGATTTCCGGAGTCTCTATCATCACTTTGAGTGTGCGACCTATATATACAGAAATCCGGTTATCGCGGAGATCGAGGCGGATTTTCAGAGGACTCTGGAATCCTGCCAGGAAGTCACGATGGAATACTATCATTCTATCCCCTGGTATCGCCGCATGCTGGGGAAGGTGCTGAACTTCTTCGCACCGTTATTGTAATAGCCTTTCCCGCCCTTTTTATGCAATTTTAATATTCGTTTTATAGAAAAGAGCGGCGAGATGTGATACACTTCAATAATAAAGGCGGCGTATAAAAGTGAAGCAGAGAAGAGGAATGGAAATATTGAATGAACAGATATGAATTTATCAGTACACTGCGGACAGCGCTCACCGGAAAAGTTCCCGGAACAACGGTGGAAGACAATATACAATATTATGAGGAGTATATAGAGATACAGCTCCGACAGGGGAAGGACGAGGCGGCGGTGCTGGAGGCGCTCGGCGACCCCAGACTTCTCGCCAGGACGATCATCGAGGCGAATAAGTACGCGGAGGGTACGGATACCTACGGCGGGGACGAGTATGGGGAAATTCCGTCGGGAGGCAGCGGGAAAAGTTTTAAGCAGTGGTATCGGGAGAGACCGCATTGGCTGCACGCGATCATGAATGTACTCCTTATGGCGCTTGTTCTCTTTGTGGTTTTTACCCTGCTGCAGGCTCTGTTTCCGCTGATTTTAATGATCATGGTAGTCATGTGGGTTTTCCGTCTGATCAGGCAGCTGCGCTGAGATAAAAAAATTTAAAAAAGAATGTATAAACGATGATAGAGTGAGACATACTACTGACTGTAAGAAAAAAATATTTTCCGGTTTCCCTTCAGAAAACGGAAAGTAAAAAATTCAGGAGGTATGCATATGTCTAAGAATGACACAAACAAGACAGGTAATTCTCAGAATGAATCTCAGAAGAATCAGAACCAGAACCAGAATCAGAACAGCAACAAGAATTCTTCTAATTCTGAAAACAGCAAGAACAGCAGCAACAATTACTAAGACAAAGTGGAAAAGGGGAAAGCGGAAGCTTTCCTCTTTTTGTGCAGGTTTTTTGTTGACAGAGCAAATATCCTAATTTAATATATGTTTATGAGAAAATTCGAGTTGATAGCCCCCTGTCATTTTGGCCTGGAGGCGGTATTAAAAAAGGAAATTACAGAGCTGGGTTACGAGATCCTGCAGGTGGAGGACGGCAGGATCCTTTTCGCGGGAGATGAGGAGGCGATCTGCAGAGCAAATCTTTTTTTACGGACAGCGGAGAGGATCCTCATCAAAATAGGAAGTTTTCCGGCAGTCACGTTCGAGGAGCTGTTTCAGGGGACAAAGGAGCTGCCCTGGGAGGAATACATTCCGGAGGATGGGAAGTTCTGGGTTGCCAAGGCAGCCAGTGTGAAGAGTAAACTGTTCAGCCCGTCCGATATTCAGTCCGTTATGAAAAAAGCCATTGTGGAACGGTTGAGGGGAGTATACCATGTAAACTGGTTCACCGAGGAGGGGAACAGCTTTCCGCTGCGCGTCTTTCTCATGAAGGATATGGTAACCGTGGGCCTGGATACGACGGGAGAGTCGTTACATAAGCGGGGCTACCGAAAATTGACGGCGAGAGCGCCGATCGCGGAGAATCTGGCTGCCGCGCTGATCATGCTGACTCCGTGGAATAAGGAACGGATTCTGGTGGATCCCTTTTGCGGCAGCGGCACATTTCCGATCGAGGCAGCTATGATGGCGGCCAATATGGCGCCCGGGCTGAGCCGTGACTTTTTGTCGGAGGACTGGGAACATCTGTTGCCGGGGAAGGTCTGGTATGATGTCCTGGACGAGGCGAATGATCTGGTGGATCTGTCCGTAGAGACGGATATTCAGGGATATGATATAGATGACGGGATGGTGACGATCTCCCGGGAAAATGCAAAGCGTGCCGGCGTGGAGAGACTGATCCATTTTCAGAGGCGTCCGGTGTCCGCGCTGAGCCATCCGAAAAAGTACGGATTTTTGATCACCAACCCGCCTTACGGGGAGAGACTGGAAGAAAAAGCGAAACTGCCGGAACTCTACGGAGCGCTGGGGGAGAGATACAGGCAGCTGGACAGCTGGTCGTTATACGTGATCTCCGCCTACGAAAAGGCAGAGCGCGACATCGGAAGAAAAGCGGATAAAAACAGGAAAATTTATAATGGTATGATGAAGACCTATTTTTATCAGTATCTGGGCCCCAAACCGCCGAGAAGGCAGAAAGCCGGGGAAAGGGCTGAATGAAAAAGCTGATGAAATGGGCCGCTCTGTTTGGTGGCAGCTTTCTTGCGGCGGCGTTTGGGATTGTGGTCTATCTGGGAGTGAATCGCGTCGTGATCATCGCGGATACCGGCAGTGTCTCGGAAGTGACCGGGGAGCTGGCCCCGGAAGGGCTGCCGGGACATACGCTTTCTCTGCAGGAGAGCGCGGAGGAGGGACTTTCGATCCGGATTCCGATGGAGAGCGCCATCGGACCGGAAAATATTATTATGGAAAACAGGTATGTCAACAGACAGCTTGTGATCTATATCCGCGGCGCCACAGGTTTTTTTTATGAGAAGAACTGGATAACGGGCCATACAAAATCCGTGGAAGCGGCGTCCTACACGGTGGAGAGCGAAGGGGTCACCCTGTACCTGCAGCTCTCGGAACTGTACGAGTATGAAAGTATTCTGGAGAAGGGATATCTGCAGGTCAATTTTTACAAACCAACGGAGAGATACAGAAAAGTTGTCATACTGGACGCAGAGTTTCCCGATGAACTGAACAGCCAGGAGAGAGAAGCACTCTGTCAGATAGAAGAAAAGCTGCGGAACATGCTGGAGGCGGAGGAGATCAGAGTATACAGTGCCACCAGCCGAAACGGGGAGGCGGAACTCTCCGAAAAGTTGATGTTGGTGGAGCAGACGGGGGCGAGTCTGTATATAGGACTGATGTTTGACCGGGATGAGGACCCGGAAAAATTTGGCAGTTATGTCTGCTACAGCAGCCGGTATTATCGCCCGTGGCTGACGAACGGCAGTTTCGCGGATCGGATGGAGCGGGAGCTGGTAACGGCGATCCAGGGCAGGGCAATGGGACTTGTGGAGGTGGAGGAAGGTGTTTTGCGGGAACTCTCGATTCCGGCGGCGGTCATCTGCCCCGGTTATCTGAGCCATGAGACAGAGGGAGAGCTGTTGCTGAGGGAAGATTATCAGGATAAGATCGCGGCGGGAATCAGCAGCGGGATACTGACAACATTTGAGGAGTTGGAGTGAGACGGTATTGAGGAGGAAGGACGGATTTCGGGCAGAGATATGAGAGTGATAGTGGCGACAGGAAATAAAGATAAGGTAAAAGAGATAAAAGAAATTCTGAGCGATATGGATGCGCTGGTAGTGACGATGAAAGATGCGGGTCTCTCCGCGGAGCCGGAGGAGGATGGCGCTACCTTTCTGGAAAATGCGGTGATAAAAGCCAAAGCCGTGGCCGAGAAGGCGGCGAAGAGCAGCGACTGGAAGGATGCGGTCGTCATGGCTGACGATTCCGGTCTGGTTATCGATGCGTTAAACGGCGAGCCCGGCATTTATTCCGCGCGCTATATGGGGCATGATACTTCTTATCGGGAGAAGAACGCGAATCTGATAGAACGCCTGGACAATGTCCCGGAGGAAGAGCGGAGCGCCAGATTTGTCTGTGCTGTCGCGGCGGTGTGTCCGGGCGGGAAAATCCTGACGGCAGAGGCGGCGATGGAGGGGCGGATCGCCTATGAGGAGCACGGGCAGGGGGGCTTCGGCTACGATCCGATTTTCTATCTCCCCGAGTTTGACCGTACCAGCGCGGAGCTTTCCCTGGAGGAAAAAAACAGTATCAGCCACCGTGGAAAGGCATTGCGCATGATGAGAGAAAAACTGACGGATTAGTGCGGGATCGCAGGATGCCGTATGCAAAGGAGAGCAGATGAGAGTATTGATCGTAAGTGATACACACAGACAGGGCGAAAATTTTTACAGGGCTCTGCAGGAGACAAGGCCGGTATCTTTGGTGATACATTGCGGAGATGTGGAGGGACAGGAGCGCGAGTTTGAAAAGGCGGTGCGGGAAGCGAACGACTGTCCCCTTATCATGGCGGCGGGAAATAATGATTTCTTTTCCAACCTGAAAAATGATGTGGAGGTTCAGATTGGTCCCTACAAGGCGCTTGTGACTCACGGACATAATTACTATATCTCCGTGAGCAACGAGTTTCTAAAGCAGGAGGCGCGGGCGAGGGGCTACCAGATGGTATTTTACGGACATACGCATCGCCCTGTGGTGGATGATAAAAACGGTATTTTGGCGGTAAATCCGGGAAGCCTTTCCTATCCGAGGCAGGAGGGAAGAAAACCGTCTTACGCGCTGATGGAGATAGACGAGGAAGGAAACAAGGAAGTTACCATACATTATCTGGAGCGGTTTTGAAATGGGCAGGGCACTTGTTGTAAAAGTAAGACAGAAAAGAAAGGGTTTGGATTATATAAAAGTATCCCGGACGTTGATGAGGATATTTTTGATAACTGCGGCCTCTTTTTTTGTGTACATATTTTCGGGGGCATGTGAGACGGAAGCGGCGGTATATCGTTCCGGGAATGTGCCGGGGCTTTTTCTGGAGACGGAGGAGCCTCTTGAGGAGTTACAGGCGGACAAGGCGAATGTCAGCGCGGGGAAATTTACTCTGTATCTGCCAGGCGGCCGGGAGGCCGGGCGGGGAGAGATCGTCCAGATGCATGGGCACGGAAATTCCACCTGGTATGAAAATAAGAAGTCCTGGCTTGTGGAACTATCCCAGAGGACTTCCCTTTTGGGGATGTCGCCCGCCAAAAAGTGGCTCTTGATCTCCAACGCGAAAGACGCTTCCATGATGAGAAATAAGATATTTCTGGACATGTCAAAGGACTGCGGTCTGCCGGGAGCCCTGAGCTGCGAGTGGGTCGATCTGTACGTGAACGGCGAATACCAGGGGCTCTATCTTCTGTCCGAGAAAGTGGACATCGCGGCGGGACGGCTGGAGATCGGCGATCTGGAACAGGAAAATAAAGAGTTGAACGGCGATGTGGCAGGTTATATGAATTACACGGTCCCGGGGGAGGAGACGCTTCTGCAGGGATGGTTTCTGCCGCAGAATCCGAAAAATATCACGGGAGGATATCTGATGGAGATGGAATACCCTGTCAGATACGCGGCGGAACCCAGCAAATTTATCACGAGAAGCGGACAGCATGTGGTCGTGAAGAATCCGGCCTACGCGTCGGTGGAACAGATCCAGTATATTTACGGCTTTGTGCAGGATTTTGAGAGCGCGCTTTTTGCGGAGAGCGGGTATATCAGCTGGGGGGAGGAGCTGGATGCAGGCAGAGCCGGGGGCTTCTACACGGAGTTTATAGATATCGATTCCTTTGCCAGGCGCTATGTTCTGGATGAGATCAGCAAAAATATTGACGCCAATTCGTCCAGTGTCTTTTTCTATAAACCGCGATATGAGGACAGGTTGTATGCGGGGCCGGTGTGGGACTATGATCTGGCGCTGGGAAACAGCGGAGACTGGGGGGATGCGGAGAATCTGCATGATCCGGAGGGCTTTTATGTCAATTCGGAGGGATGGAGCAAGGCGCTGTACGAGAAACCGGAGTTTTATGCCGCCGTGGAGCAGTGCTATCAGGAGGACTATTCGCCGTGGCTGGAGGAGTTCTTCGAGAGTGGGTTCGACGAGTACAAGGAGCAGATCCGCCAGGCGGCCGAGAGGGATAATCGGTACAGAGGCGTGGACAACTGGGAGAAGGATGCGGAGGAGATGCGCGCTTTTCTGGAGAAGAGGAAAAAGTGGCTGGACGAACAGTGGGGAAGCTGACCGGCTCCAAAATTTGAAAAAATTTGAAAATGTTTCTTGACATGGGGAGGATGGTATTATATAATAGTCCTTGCGTCACGGTTAGGACGTTATAAATCAGGGGATTTTCCGAGTCCGAGAAATCCGGGGTGTGGCTCAGCTTGGCTAGAGCGCCTGGTTTGGGACCAGGAGGTCGCA
>CANRWP010000046.1 GCA_947643595.1 uncultured bacterium
ATATCACTATATTCCGAAGTCACATAATAATTAAAGAATCCTTTATATAAGATATCTCAACGGGATCTGCATTCAAAAAAGAGTAAACTAAATAAAGCGATCATGAGCCCGCTCGAAAAATATATTGATCTTAAAAATCAAGCATACTTTCTATGTGAAGCCTGCACTTGTTCCTCTTTTACTGTACAGTAAATCATTGTAGTATCTAACTTTTCATGACCAAGAAATTCTTTCACCTGCTCGATTGGCATTCCTTTATTGAGCAGATCCGTTGCTATTGTCCTACGGAATCGATGCGGATGCACTTTCTTTACTCCCGCTTTCTTTCCTACAGTCCGAAGTAAGTATTGAATTCCCGCAGCCGTTAAGCGTTTCTTTTTCTTATCCAGCGAAACAAACAGAGGTCTTATCTGTAACTCCTCCATTGACGCTTTTTCTTCTTTGCAACGTTCCTGCAAATATCTTTTCAAATAAAATTTGGCTATATCTGTTAGATAAGTCTTTCTCTCCTTTGATCCTTTCCCGTATACAATTAATTCCTGTTTTCCCATTTCAATATCACCCACATCCAGTGCTTCAAGCTCCGATACCCTAATCCCCGTTGAATACAGAAACTCCACCAAAGCCCTATCTCGTATATTTTCGCAGGATCCTCTGATGGCCTCCAATTCTTCCGCCGAAAATGGTTTTTTTATAACTTTCTCAAGCTTTAATATCCCTACCTTTTTTACTGGATTTGTGTGTGTCAGCTCTTCACTGATAAGAAAATCCCAAAATGAAGACAGGCAATGTAACCTTGTCTGCATGGTAGACATTTTAATATGTCTTTTTTCTCTCATCACTCCATAGTAGTAGCGCAGATCCATGCCGGTTATATCTTCAATATCCTTTCCCAAAAAATCCAGCATACATTTGATTTCTCTAACGTATCCCTTCAGGGTATTATCTTGCCTATTTACCGCTTTCTTAGATGCCACAAACATCTGAAGCTTTGCTTCATTTCCACTTAGTCCTGTGGGCTGTAATTCATAACATTCCTCTCGGACTTCGATGTTATGAAAATTGATATACAATACATTATTCAATTTTTCTAACTGCTCTGGCTCCAAGTATGGCACCATTGCATCCACTACTGCTTCAAGTATTTTTTGGATCATATTAAATCCCTCCTTTTGTTTTTCCATATTATAGGAGAAACCAAAGGAGAAGTATTTATATTGACAAAAATTTTTAAAAAATTATATTTTAAATTCGGCTTTTAATTCCTTTTTTTCGTCATTTGAAAGCCTTCCATAAGATTCTATGATCTCTTTAACGGTTCCTTCTCCATTAGCCATTCTGACTTCAATTGCTCTAATAAATATGATTTTTTTCCAGTCCTGCATCCTTATTCTCCTATCATCTTTGCCATTGCAACTGCCATCGCATTTACGGTTTCATTAGTATTTTCGATTTTGCACTCCAGATCATCTTTCTTTAAAAGTGTGATCGTAACTAATTTGTCCCTTACCTCAGGTATTTCTTCACTCCCAGCAATAGCAGGAGTAATGATATTCCCTTCTTCATCCACTACCTCTTCTACAGCTTCTATTGCAGGCACATATGGAGAAATAAGACAATCATATTTATAGCTCACCTCATCAAGTTTGGTGTAGCCATAATATGTATTCATGAGGATACCCGCCTCATTGTAAATCTTCAGCTCCTGTGTCTCCTCCGGATCCTGCATCACTTCCTCTAACAGAATCTCATTGGACTCTAACTCTGAGCCTCTGAAGGTAACTATAATAGCTATGGGCTGTTTACTGGAATCTACTGTTTTTCGAATATTGTAAAACGGTATTTCCTTTTCTTTTTTTGTTAAAATATTTTGCATAATTTTTTCCTTTCTTCGGCAGGCATATGCCGATATAAAATACTCAATTATATAGTGAGATTCCCAATATTCCTAAAATGGCTCCCGTCAATGTAAGCAAAAGCTTTACCAGCTCTACTTCCTTTGCATATACTGGACTGTTCATAAAAATTCCGAAAGGGTCTTATTATATACTGACATTTTCGATCAGTTACTCAACTAACGCTCCAACGGCAATAAGTATATCCAATAGTGCAAGCCATCCATCTGGCGGAACATATCCACAGGCTACAGGAAACGGGAGTGCGGGATTATCTATAACATGCAGCGGATATGCCGATCAGGAGATAACCCTGTATGGCTGGGCAGCTTACAACGGAGCTCATGCGCAGAGTGGCTCTATACGAGGATTTTTGAGTCAAATTATCCCATAAAAATTTAAAGTATCTCCATATGTATTTTGATAACTATCGGGGTTTAATAACTGATATTTGAAACCCGATCCTGATATTTGCGAGATCGACACCTCATCCCATTTTTTAGTTGTCTGATTATACACAGAAACTTTTATAACATTAAATGAATTGGGAAACACGACTGATGAAGAGTCTCCATTAGCAGACCACATAGTTGCTATATAGTGGCTATATAGATGCTCATCATCGTGGAAGGTATGCTGCGTAGAATCTTTGACGCTTGTCGTAAACAAATAGTCAATGCGTCCCTTCGTTCCCTCTATCTCACTATATTCCGAAGTCACATAATAATTAAAGAATCCTTTATATAAGATATCTCAACGGGATCTGCATTCAAAAAAGAGTAAACTAAATAAAGCGATCATGAGCCCGCTCGAAAAATATATTGATCTTAAAAATCAAGCATACTTTCTATGTGAAGCCTGCACTTGTTCCTCTTTTACTGTACAGTAAATCATTGTAGTATCTAACTTTTCATGACCAAGAAATTCTTTCACCTGCTCGATTGGCATTCCTTTATTGAGCAGATCCGTTGCTATTGTCCTACGGAATCGATGCGGATGCACTTTCTTTACTCCCGCTTTCTTTCCTACAGTCCGAAGTAAGTATTGAATTCCCGCAGCCGTTAAGCGTTTCTTTTTCTTATCCAGCGAAACAAACAGAGGTCTTATCTGTAACTCCTCCATTGACGCTTTTTCTTCTTTGCAACGTTCCTGCAAATATCTTTTCAAATAAAATTTGGCTATATCTGTTAGATAAGTCTTTCTCTCCTTTGATCCTTTCCCGTATACAATTAATTCCTGTTTTCCCATTTCAATATCACCCACATCCAGTGCTTCAAGCTCCGATACCCTAATCCCCGTTGAATACAGAAACTCCACCAAAGCCCTATCTCGTATATTTTCGCAGGATCCTCTGATGGCCTCCAATTCTTCCGCCGAAAATGGTTTTTTTATAACTTTCTCAAGCTTTAATATCCCTACCTTTTTTACTGGATTTGTGTGTGTCAGCTCTTCACTGATAAGAAAATCCCAAAATGAAGACAGGCAATGTAACCTTGTCTGCATGGTAGACATTTTAATATGTCTTTTTTCTCTCATCACTCCATAGTAGTAGCGCAGATCCATGCCGGTTATATCTTCAATATCCTTTCCCAAAAAATCCAGCATACATTTGATTTCTCTAACGTATCCCTTCAGGGTATTATCTTGCCTATTTACCGCTTTCTTAGATGCCACAAACATCTGAAGCTTTGCTTCATTTCCACTTAGTCCTGTGGGCTGTAATTCATAACATTCCTCTCGGACTTCGATGTTATGAAAATTGATATACAATACATTATTCAATTTTTCTAACTGCTCTGGCTCCAAGTATGGCACCATTGCATCCACTACTGCTTCAAGTATTTTTTGGATCATATTAAATCCCTCCTTTTGTTTTTCCATATTATAGGAGAAACCAAAGGAGAAGTATTTATATTGACAAAAATTTTTAAAAAATTATATTTTAAATTCGGCTTTTAATTCCTTTTTTTCGTCATTTGAAAGCCTTCCATAAGATTCTATGATCTCTTTAACGGTTCCTTCTCCATTAGCCATTCTGACTTCAATTGCTCTAATAAATATGATTTTTTTCCAGTCCTGCATCCTTATTCTCCTATCATCTTTGCCATTGCAACTGCCATCGCATTTACGGTTTCATTAGTATTTTCGATTTTGCACTCCAGATCATCTTTCTTTAAAAGTGTGATCGTAACTAATTTGTCCCTTACCTCAGGTATTTCTTCACTCCCAGCAATAGCAGGAGTAATGATATTCCCTTCTTCATCCACTACCTCTTCTACAGCTTCTATTGCAGGCACATATGGAGAAATAAGACAATCATATTTATAGCTCACCTCATCAAGTTTGGTGTAGCCATAATATGTATTCATGAGGATACCCGCCTCATTGTAAATCTTCAGCTCCTGTGTCTCCTCCGGATCCTGCATCACTTCCTCTAACAGAATCTCATTGGACTCTAACTCTGAGCCTCTGAAGGTAACTATAATAGCTATGGGCTGTTTACTGGAATCTACTGTTTTTCGAATATTGTAAAACGGTATTTCCTTTTCTTTTTTTGTTAAAATATTTTGCATAATTTTTTCCTTTCTTCGGCAGGCATATGCCGATATAAAATACTCAATTATATAGTGAGATTCCCAATATTCCTAAAATGGCTCCCGTCAATGTAAGCAAAAGCTTTACCAGCTCTACTTCCTTTGCATATACTGGACTGTTCATAAAAATTCCGAAAGGGTCTTATTATATACTGACATTTTCGATCAGTTACTCAACTAACGCTCCAACGGCAATAAGTATATCCAATAGTGCAAGCCATCCATCTGGCGGAACATATCCACAGGCTACAGGAAACGGGAGTGCGGGATTATCTATAACATGCAGCGGATATGCCGATCAGGAGATAACCCTGTATGGCTGGGCAGCTTACAACGGAGCTCATGCGCAGAGTGGCTCTATACGAGGATTTTTGAGTCAAATTATCCCATAAAAATTTAAAGTATCTCCATATGTATTTTGATAACTATCGGGGTTTAATAACTGATATTTGAAACCCGATCCTGATATTTGCGAGATCGACACCTCATCCCATTTTTTAGTTGTCTGATTATACACAGAAACTTTTATAACATTAAATGAATTGGGAAACACGACTGATGAAGAGTCTCCATTAGCAGACCACATAGTTGCTATATAGTGGCTATATAGATGCTCATCATCGTGGAAGGTATGCTGCGTAGAATCTTTGACGCTTGTCGTAAACAAATAGTCAATGCGTCCCTTCGTTCCCTCTATCTCACTATATTGTTGAGCCAGATATTCGGGAAATATTTCCGGAAAGTTTTTGACAATAAAATTGAGATTATTTGACAGAAATTTTGAGCGGCTACAGAAAGGGAATGAAAAAGTAATAGCGAATTATGTAAAGAATCAGGGAAGGGGCAATTCTGCCGCTTTATCTGGCGGGAAAAACAGGAGAACTTCTATAATAAAAAAATTTGATAATAAAACTACTTGACATTCAAATAAAATGGCTATATACTTTGATAGTCAAATATAAATACATTCAAAATATTTGATGTTTGAACATTTTGAGGAGAAAATATGTCAGCAGTGATTTGTGGAACAGGTTCTTACGCGCCGAATTACATAATGGATAATGATCGGATAGCGGAACTGGTGGAGACGAACGATACCTGGATACAAGAGAGAACGGGAATAAGACAACGCCATATTGCGAAGGAGGAGACTACCGTATATATGGCCTGTGAGGCGGCGAAGCGGGCGGTAGAGTGCGCGGGGATCTCGCCGGAGGAGATCGAACTGATCATTGTGGCTACCCTTTCCTCCGATGTGATACTGCCCTGCACGGCCTGTGAGGTACAGAGGGAGATCGGCGCAAAGGGCGCAGCGGCCTTCGATATCAATGCGGCCTGCAGCGGATTTGTGATCGCCTACAATATGGCGGACGTTTTTTTTGCGGCGGGACAGTATAAGACGGCGCTCATTGTGGCGGCGGAGAGCCTCTCCCATCTGACGGACTGGACGGATCGGAATACCTGCATTCTGTTTGGGGACGGAGCAGGGGCGGCGGTGCTGAAAAGCGCTCCCGGAAAGCATTTTCTTTCCGTCACCCATTCCGACGGAGAGAAAGGATGGGCTCTGACCTGTAAGAACAGATTGGCAGTGGAAGAGAGCGGTTTCGGCAGAGAGTTCTACATTGATATGAACGGGCAGGAGATCTTTAAATTTGCGGTGCGCAAGGTGCCGGAACTGATCAGAGAAGTGCTGCGGAAAAACGAAGTAAAACAGGAGGAGATCGACTGGTTTGTGGTGCATCAGGCAAACTGTCGGATATTGGAAGCGGTGGCGAGACATATAGGCGAACCATCCTGGAAGTTTCCGATGAACCTGCAGAACTATGGAAATACCTCTTCGGCAAGCATTCCGCTGCTGTTAGATGAAATAAACAGACAGGGGAAGTTGAAAAAGGGAGATAAGATTCTGCTGGCGGGATTCGGAGCGGGGTTGACCTGGAGCGGCAATATTCTGGAATGGGGGATATAGGGCGCCTGCCCGGGATGGAATGATATCCGGAACCTTTCCGGTTTATCATATAGAGAATATCAGAAGACGAAGAAAAGACGGAGGTTAAAAAATGAATGAAATGGTAGAAAAGATCAGAGAGATCGCGGCGGAGAATCTGAACATGGAACTGGAGACCGTGACGGCTAAGGCAAAATTCAAAGAGGATCTGGAAATAGATTCCCTGGATTTATTTGAGCTGGCCATGGCACTGGAGGAAGAATATGGCATTGAGATTCCGGCGGAAGATCTGGAACATCTCACCTGCATTGAGGAAGTGGCAAAATATATCGAAGAACATAAGGAATAAGGCGGAGGCTGTACATGAAGACAGAAGTGACAAAGCTGCTGGGGATCGAATATCCGATTGTCCAGGGAGGTATGGCATGGGTGGCTGAATACCATCTGGCATCTGCGGTATCAAATGCCGGCGGGCTTGGCCTGATCGGGGCGGCAAACGCTCCGGCGGACTGGGTCAGAGATCAGGTGCGGAAGATGAAAGAGCTGACGGATAAGCCTTTCGGCGTCAATATTATGCTGATGAGCCCCTATGCGGACGAAGTGGCGAATGTGATGGTGGAGGAGAATGTGCCGGTTGTGACGACCGGTGCGGGCAATCCGGAAAAATATTTGAAGATGTGGAAGGAAGCCGGGATCAAGGTGATTCCTGTGGTGGCATCTGTCGCCATGGCAAAGAGAATGGAACGCGCCGGCGCAGACGCCGTGGTAGCGGAGGGATGTGAAGCGGGCGGCCATATCGGGGAGACGACGACTATGGTACTTGTCCCCCAGATCGTGGACGCGGTGCAGATTCCCGTGATCGCAGCGGGCGGTATCGCGGACGGAAGAGGTGTTGCGGCAGTGTTTATGCTGGGCGCGAAGGGCGTACAAATGGGAACGCATTTTGTCGTGACCCACGAGTGTCAGGTACATCAGAATTATAAGGACCGTATTTTGAGCGCAAAAGATATCGACACGAGAGTGACCGGGAGAAGCACAGGACATCCGGTGCGGGCGCTGCGCAACGAGATGACGAGAAAATATCTGGAGATGGAAGGAAAAGGCGCGTCTATGGAAGAGCTGGAGCTTTTGGCAGTAGGCGGCCTGCGCAAGGCGGTCGTGGAGGGCGATGTGAAGGGCGGAAGCCTGATGGCCGGACAGATTGCCGGAATGGTAAAAGAGAGTATGAGCTGTAGAGAGCTGATCGAAAAACTGGCTGCGGAGGCGGACGCTTTACTGAAAGGAACGGGAATTTATGAGTAAGACAGCATTTCTCTATCCGGGGCAGGGTGTACAGAATGCCGGCATGGGTAAAGATTTTTACGATAACAGCGCTCTCTCCAGAGAGGTGTTTGACCGGGCGTCGGAGACGCTGGAGCTTGACATGAAGGAACTCTGTTTTGAGAAAAATGACAGACTGGACCTGACAGAGTATACGCAGGCGGCGCTTGTAACGACTTATCTCGCCATCACGAAGGAGTTGGAGAACCGGGGCGTCCGTGCGGATATCGCGGCGGGACTCTCCCTGGGCGAGTACGCCGCCATCACAGCGGCCGGGGCGATGACACAGATGCAGGCGGTTCGGCTCGTCAGAAAGCGCGGAATCCTCATGCAGAACACGGTTCCGGCGGGGGAGGGCGCCATGTGCGCAGTGCTGGCGCTGGATGAAAAGGTGATCGAACAGATTCTGGAAGAGATCGGGGATGTGAGTATCGCCAACTATAATTGTCCTGGACAGATCGTGATCACAGGAAAAACGGGTCAGGTGGCGGCGGCGAAGGAGAAACTGGAGGCGGCGGGCGCGAGACGCTGCATTATGCTGAACGTCAGCGGTCCCTTCCATTCCCCCCTGTTGAAGGAGGCGGGGACAGCGCTTTTTGAGGAAATGGAACATATGGAGTTCACTTCCCTGAAGATTCCCTATATCACCAACGTGACGGCTGAGAAGGTGACGGACAGCAGAGAGATCAAAGAACTGCTGGCAAAACAGGTGTACTCGCCGGTGCGCTGGATGCAGAGCATGGCGACCCTGCTGGCCGAGGGTGTAGATACTTTTGTGGAGATCGGTCCTGGGAGAACCCTGGCGGGATTTATGAAAAAGATCGCGCCGCAGGCAAAAGTGCTGCAGGTGGCAAAGTGGGAAGACGTGGAGAAAACAGTGATCTCACGGAACTGGAATAGGAGTTTGGTATGTTGACAGATAAGATAGCAGTGATAACCGGCGCGTCCCGGGGAATCGGGAGAGCCATCGCCGTGCATATGGCTGAGCTTGGCGCGCAGGTTATCATCAATTACAACGGTTCGGAAGAAAAGGCAAAGGAAGTACAGAAAGAGATCATAGAGGCGGGCGGCAAGTCTTTCATCTATCAGTGCGATGTGTCGGATTTCAGACAGTGCGAAAACTTTGTGAAGGAGATCACGGCAAAGTTCGGCAGGATCGATATCCTTGTGAACAATGCGGGGGTCACGAAGGACGGTCTGCTGATGAGCATGTCCGAGGAAGCTTTCGACAAAGTGATCCGGGTCAATCTCAAAGGTACATTTAATATGATCCGCTTCGTCTCCAGACAGATGTTAAAACAGAGGAGCGGGCGTATCGTCAATATGGCGTCGGTGGTCGGCGTCTCGGGCAATGCCGGGCAGGCGAACTATGCGGCCTCCAAGGCAGGTGTGATCGGGCTGACCAAGTCGGCGGCGAAGGAACTGGCTCCCCGCGGGATCACGGTGAACGCGATCGCGCCGGGGTATATCAGCACCGATATGACAGGGCAGTTAAAGGATGAAGTGAAAGCGCAGATCGCGTCGACGATCCCGATGGGCACGCTGGGAGACCCGACGCAGGTGGCCCATGCGGCGGCGTTTCTGGCATCCGACGAAGCGGCCTATATCACGGGCCAGGTGCTGCATGTGGATGGCGGCATGTGCATGTGAACGTCATCAGTTCAACCAGAGCGCCCGTACATGAGCAAAAGGAGCTTGCGGTAATGGGCGCGGTTGAACTGCGAGAAGAAGAAAAGAGCGAGGTAATCATGAAGAGAAGAGTAGTTGTAACAGGGCTCGGGGCGGTAACCCCGATCGGAAATACAGTGGAAGAGTTCTGGGCATCCGTGAAAAAGGGGACGGTTGGAATCGGCGAGATCACAAAATTTGACGCCGCGGATTACAAGGTGAAGCTGGCGGCGGAAGTGAAGAATTTTGATCCGAAGGAGCGTATGGACGCCAAGGCGGCGAGACGTATGGAACCTTTCTCCCAGTTTGCCGTGGCGGCGGCGAAGGAGGCCTTCGAGGACGCAGGGCTCGACATGGAAAAAGAGGACGCCTTCCGGACGGGTGTGATCGTGGGCTCCGGTATCGGTTCCCTGCAGGTGATCGAACGGGAGTATGAAAAGATTCTGACGAAAGGACCCTCCCGGGTAAATCCGCTGATGGTGCCGTTAATGATCTCCAACATGGCGGCGGGAAATATTTCCATTCAGCTGGGACTGCGGGGAAAATGCACGAACGTGGTGACGGCCTGCGCGACCGGCACAAACTGTATCGGAGACGCGTTCCGGGCGATCCAGTACGGGGATGCGGAAGTGATGCTGGCGGGCGGCGCGGAGAGCAGTGTCTGCCCCACGGGAATAGCGGGTTTCTCTTCTCTGACGGCGCTCTCCACGACGCCGGATCCGATGCGGGCGTCCATTCCTTTTGATAAGGAGAGAAACGGCTTTGTGCTGGGCGAGGGCGCAGGCGTCGTGGTGTTGGAGGAACTGGAGCATGCGAAAAAGAGAGGTGCACACATTTATGCGGAGCTTGTGGGTTACGGCGCTACCGGCGACGCCTATCACATCACGGCGCCCATGGAGGACGGCAGCGGCGCGGCGAAGGCGATGGAATACGCGATGAAAGAGGCGGGCATCGAGCCGGGGCAGATGGACTATATCAATGCCCACGGCACAGCTACCCATCACAACGACCTGTTTGAGACGAGGGCGATCAGGCGGGCTTTCGGGGAGACGGCGAAGGATGTGCAGATCAATTCCACAAAATCCATGATCGGTCATCTGCTGGGTGCGGCGGGCGCGGTGGAGTTTATCGTCTGTGTAAAGAGCCTTCAGGATAACTTTGTGCACCAGACCATGGGGACGAAGGAGACGGATGAGGAGTGCGACTTAAATTACACTCTGGGTGCGCCGGTGGAGAAAGAGCTTCGCTATGCGATGAGCAATTCCCTGGGCTTCGGCGGACATAACGCGTCTCTTGTGGTGAAAAAATTTGAGGATTAAGAGATAAGGAGCAATCATTTATGGAAATGGATCATCTTATAAAGCTCATCGAGACAGTGTCCCGCTCCGGGCTCTCCAGGTTTGAGTACGAGGAGGACGGCGTGAAAGTGCAGATGGAAAAACCGGAGACAGTGCAGGTTACGGCTGCGCTGCCGTCTGTGGAAACGGTTTTGCAGGAGGAGGAGACAGCGCGGGGTCAGGTGGTGACCTGCCCGCTGGTGGGAATTTTTTACGAGGCGCCGGAGGAGGGGGCTGAACCCTTTGTGAAAGTCGGCGATACCGTGAAAAAAGGCCAGACTCTTGCCATCGTGGAGGCCATGAAACTGATGAATGAGATCGAGAGCGAGTTTGACGGCGTTGTCACGGAAGTGCTGGCTGAAAATGGTCAGGCGGTGGAATTCGGTCAGGAGCTGTTTCGGATCAGATAAAGAAAGGCAATAGCATAATGAATCATTTGGATATTATACAGATAAAGGAAATTATACCCCACAGACATCCCTTTTTACTGCTCGACTATATTGAGGATTATGAGCCGGGGCAGTATGCGGTGGGATATAAATGCGTCTCCTACCGCGAGGAATTTTTCGCGGGACATTTTCCGGAAGAACCGGTTATGCCGGGAGTGCTGACGGTGGAAGCGCTGGCGCAGGCCGGGGCTGTGGCGATTCTCAGCATGGAGGAAAACCGGGGGAAAACGGCCTATTTCGGCGGTATTAAGAACTGCAGATTCCGCGGGAAAGTGGTGCCTGGGGACAAAGTGCGCCTGGAGACGAAGATCATCAAACAGAAAGGTCCACTGGGAATCGGGGAAGCTGTGGCGAGCGTGGACGGCAAGGTCGTTGTCAGCGCGGAGCTGACTTTTATGATCGGCTGAAACCAGTGCAGCGGAAGTATAGTCGGAAGGGTGTGACATAATGATTAATAAAATTTTGATTGCGAACCGGGGAGAGATAGCGGTGCGGATCATCCGTGCCTGCAGGGAGATGGGTATTCAGACGGTGGCGGTCTACTCGGAGGCGGACAGGGAAGCGCTCCACGCGAAACTGGCGGATGAGGCGATCTGCATCGGAGAAGCTCCCGCTTCGGAGAGCTATCTGAGCATGGAACGCATTATCAGCGCGGCGGTCGTCTCCGGGGCGGACGCGGTACATCCGGGGTTCGGTTTTCTGTCGGAGAACAGTAAGTTCGCGGATCTGTGCAGACAGTGCGGCATCACTTTCGTGGGCCCGTCCCCGGAGGTCATGGATAAGCTCGGCAACAAACAGGAAGCCAGAAAAACGATGATAGCGGCGGGCGTGCCGGTGGTGCCGGGGACGGAGGAGGCGCTCACGGATTGCGGGGAGGCTTTTCTGGAGGCCGAGAAGATCGGATATCCGATCATGATCAAGGCCGCGCTGGGCGGCGGCGGAAAAGGGATGCGGGAGGTCAGCGATCCGGCGGACTTTGAGGAGTGCTTCCGGACAGCGCAGAAAGAGGCGGTGAACGGTTTCGGGGACGGACGGATGTATCTGGAACGTCTCGTGAAGAATCCACGCCATATCGAGTTTCAGATTCTTGCCGACAGTTATGGAAATGTGGTGCATCTGGGGGAGAGAGACTGCTCGATCCAGAGGAATCATCAGAAACTGATCGAGGAGGCTCCCAGCATGGTGCTCACGGAAAAGATGCGGGCCAGGATGGGGGAGGCGGCTGTGAAAGCTGCCAGGGCGGCAGGCTATGTGAACGCCGGCACGATCGAATTTCTCCTGGACAGAGAAGACCGTTTTTATTTTATGGAGATGAATACCAGGATCCAGGTGGAACATCCCGTCACGGAATGGGTGACCGGCGTGGATCTGGTCAAAGCGCAGATCAAGATCGCAGCGGGGGAGAAGCTGGAATTTGCGCAGAAGGATATCAGGATCCAGGGGCATGCCATCGAGTGCAGGATCAACGCGGAAAACCCGGAAAAGGGTTTCAGGCCGTCGCCCGGGACGATAGAGGATCTGTATCTGCCCGGTGGAAAGGGAATCCGCATCGACACGGCGGTGTACAGCGGCTATACGATTCCGGTTCACTACGATTCCATGATAGCGAAGCTGATCGTCTGGGGCAAGGGCCGGAAAGAGGCGATCCGCAAGATGCAGAGTGCTCTGGGGGAAGTGATCATTGAAGGGGTCGATACCAACGTGGACTACCAGTATGAGATCCTGCATCACCCGGATTATCTGGAAGGGAATATCGACGTGGAATTTATTCAGAGAATATCTGGAAAATGACATACCGGACATAAATGAAAGTATATGTTATATTCAGGAGTATAAAATATGAATCTGGACAACGTGTTCAAAAAGAGTCGGGTTTCCGTTGTCGAAACCAGAGATCAGGAGATGAAATCCGAAGTGCCGGAAGGACTTTTGCGGAAGTGCAATCTGTGTAAAAGAGTCATTCTCACGGAGGATGTGGAAAACGGATATTATATCTGCCCCAAATGCGGCGGATATTACCATATGCCTGCGATGCATCGGATCCGGATGGTTGCGGACGAGGGCAGTTTTGAGGAGTGGGAAAGAGAGATGCGCCCGGTCAACCCCATGCGGTACAAAGGTTATCTGGATAAACTGAAACTGCAGCAGGAAAAGACGGGGTTAAGGGAAGCCGTTGTGACAGGGAAGGCAAAGATAGACGGGAGCGATGTGGTGCTCGGAGTCTGTGACGGCCGTTTCCTGATGGCCAGCATGGGACAGAACGTGGGAGAGAAGATCGCCCGCGCGGTGGAGAGAGCGACGAAAGAGAGGCTTCCGGTCGTGATGTTCGCCTGTTCCGGCGGCGCCAGGATGCAGGAGGGAATCGTGTCTTTGATGCAGATGGCAAAGACTTCCGCGGCGCTTAAAAGACACAGCGAGGCAGGGCTTCTCTACATCAGCGTGCTGACCGATCCCACCACAGGAGGCGTGACGGCAAGTTTTGCCACGCTGGGAGATGTGATCCTGGCGGAGCCGGGCGCGCTGGTCGGTTTTGCCGGACCGCGGGTCATCGAACAGACCATCGGGCAGAAGCTGCCGAAAGGATTCCAGCGCTCGGAGTTTTTGCTGGAGCATGGTTTTTTGGATGCCATCGTGGAGCGAAAACAGTTGAAGGGAGAGCTGTCCCGTATCCTGAAGCTCCATGAAGGGAAGGCGCTTTCGGTTCCGGCGCAGGCTCCTCGAAAAGCGGTAAAAACCGTCGGGGAGAAAAAGAAAAAACGTCTGGAGGCGTGGGACAGAGTGCTGAAATCCAGAAAGAGCGACCGCCCCTCCGGGAGCGATTATATCCGGGCTCTGTTTACGGATTTTATCGAGTTCCACGGGGACAGATATTATGGAGATGACGCGGCGATCGTGGGCGGTATTGCCAGATTCCATGGGATGCCGGTGACGGTGATCGCCCAGGAGAAGGGCAAGGGGACAAAGGAAAATATTGCCCACAATTTCGGGATGCCGAAGCCGGAGGGCTACCGAAAGGCACTTCGCCTGATGCGGCAGGCGGAAAAATTTGGGAGGCCTGTGATCTGCTTTGTGGATACCCCCGGAGCGTTCTGCGGCATCGAGGCCGAGGAGCGGGGACAGGGCGAGGCGATTGCCCGGAATATCTATGAGATGTCCGCACTCGGCGTCCCGGTGTTGTCCGTGGTCGTGGGAGAAGGCGGCAGCGGCGGAGCGCTGGCTCTTGCCACATCCGACGAAGTATGGATTCTGGAGAACGCGGTCTATTCGATCCTGTCGCCGGAAGGTTTTTCCAGTATTTTGTGGAAGGACAGCAGCAAGGCGAAAGAGGCGGCAAAGGTGATGAAGATAACGGCGGAAAATCTGTTGAAACAGAACATCGTGGAGCAGCTTTTCGAGGAACCGGAGGAACTTACTTTGGAGAACCTCGATGTTGTGACGGACCGGATGGACGGAGCCGTGATGGAATTTTTGGAGAAGTACGGCGCGCTGTCAAAAGAGGAGCTGAGAGAGCACAGATACGGGCGTTTCCGTAAGATGTAAGAAGCAGCACCGGCGACAGGTCAAATAGAAAGGGTAAAATCATGAGTATAAAACCGTTAAAAATAGGCAGTTTAACAGTAGAGAAGCCGATCATACAGGGCGGTATGGGAGTGGGCATCAGCCTGGGGAATCTGGCCGGAGCGGTGGCGAAAGAAGGAGGGATCGGCATTATCTCCTCCGCGCAGATCGGCTATCGGGAACCGGATTTTGACAAAGATCCGTTGGCGGCAAATCTCCGCGCTATCCGAAAGGAGTATGAAAAGGCGAGAAAGATTGCGCCGGAGGGCGTGATCGGTTTTAACATCATGGTAGCTCTGAAACATTATGAAGAGTATGTGCAGGCGGCGGTAGAAACGGGGGCTGATATTATTATCAGCGGAGCGGGTCTGCCCACCGAACTGCCGAAGTTAGTCGGGGATGCCGGGACGATGCTTGCGCCAATCGTCTCCACAGGGCGCTCGGCCGGCGTGATATTAAAATTCTGGGACAGAAAGTACAACAGAGTGCCGGATCTGCTGGTGATAGAAGGGCCGAAGGCCGGTGGACATCTCGGCTTCACGAGGGAGCAGCTCACGGATTATCTGGAGGAGGAAACTGCGGACTACGACGAGGAGATCGGAAAGATCATCGCGGTCGTGAGAGAGTACGAGGAGCGGTACGGGAAGAAGATACCCGTTGCCCTGGCGGGAGGCATCGAAAACAGAGAGCAGGCGCAGCACGCTTTCGCGCTGGGGGCGGACGCCATCCAGGTGGCCACCCGGTTTGTGACGACCGAGGAGTGCGATGCCGATATCCGCTACAAGGAGGCCTACCTGAAGGCAAAAGAGGAGGACATCGTGATCGTAAAAAGCCCGGTGGGAATGCCGGGGAGAGCGATCCTGAACGACTTTATGAAAAAGGTGAATGCCGGAGAGAAGATTCCCCACAGTCCCTGCCACGGATGCCTGAGAAACTGCGAGCCGGCGAAGATTCCTTACTGTATAACGGATTCTCTGATCCACGCGGCGAAAGGTGAGGTGGAGGATGCCCTGCTGTTTTGCGGCGCTTATGCCTGCAGGGCGGAAAAACTGGAGACGGTGAGGGAAGTTATGGATTCTTTGTTATAAGCATTGAAAAATATCTTTTGACCGGAAGTTTATTTTATTGTATACTCATAACAATGAAAATAAAAGGCCGGGAGCAGAATAAAAAAGAAAAAGGTTGACGGAAAGAAATGGAAGACATTTACAGAAAAGTAAACTATTTATTGGTCCGGCTGGTGAATGAGATCTGGGAGTTGGAGGCAAAAGCGATCATAACCGACGAATTTAAGGATCTGACGAATAACGATATGCATGTGATCGAGGCCATCGGACTGAACGAAGATAAAAATATGTCCGCAGTGGCAAAAAAACTGAGTATCACGATGGGGTCATTGACTACGGCGGTCAACCACTTGGTGAAAAAGCAGTACGTGGAGCGGAGCCGCAGCGAGGAGGACAGAAGAGTCGTTTTCCTGAAGCTGACGGAGAAGGGCGTAGCAGCCTACCGGCACCATGAAGAATACCACAGACAGATGACGGAGGCGGTGCTGGCGAGGCTGGACGAGAGCGATATGCCGATCGTGATGAAAGTGCTGGATGCAGTGAATGATTTTTTTAAGGGCTATGGGAAACAGAATATTGTCTGCTGACAGGAAAAGGAAGGAAAGACCGCGATGAGCTGTGAGACAAATTTCTATCAACTCCTGGAGGATATATTCACAGGGAAGAAAATCAACGGTGTCGGAGGGTACGTGAATCTCCTCGCGGTTAAACATGAGTATTACGGCAGCGTCATGCAGATCTTCCGGGAGGAAGTGGAGAGGGAACCCCTCATCGCCGGGAGCTTCCGGGAGGAATTTTA
This sequence comes from uncultured bacterium, assembly GCA_947643595.1. Lineage (GTDB taxonomy): Bacteria > Bacillota > Clostridia > Lachnospirales > Lachnospiraceae > 1XD8-76. Next base: position 16,636 of record CANRWP010000046.1, read on the forward strand.
CGATAAACTGTACTCTTTTTTTGAGAAGTATTTCAGCGAGGCGGGAAGCATCTATTTTGTGAGGACGCCGAAAAACAAAAACGTCTATGAAAAAGTGTATTCCAACAGGGAGGACGTTGCGCTTTTTTATAAGACCAATATGTTGTACTATGTGAAAACGGAAACATTATTTGACGACGCGAAAGTGGAGATCAATGAGAATGTTGCCGTTTCTTTTGATGTGTCGGCGCTGGAAAACCGCAAGAACAATGAGAAGAGAAAGCTGCTCTTTTCTCTGGACCGCATAGAGGACAACGTGATAAGGCTTCTTGTCACCTACGCGAAAGGCAACGCCAAAACGGACCTGAAAGGGATCCTGCGGGAGGCGGCCAAAAAGGGCTTGCTGGTGGATGCGGATGAGATGGAAAAGGGCATGGAGCTGTTCAGAAGGCAGTCGCAGGCAGACTACTTTATCAACAAAAATGCCGGCAGATTCCTGAACGAGCAGCTTGACTACTATATGCATGATCTGCTGTTGCGGGAGGAGAACGTCTTCGACGCCAGACGGCTTGAGGAGATGAAACTGATCCATCGGTACGCGGGGAAACTGACGAATTTCATCGCCCAGTTTGAGGACGAGCTGGTGAGGATATGGGACAAGCCGAAGTTTGTAAGAGGGCTGGGGTATCTGTGTTCCGTCGCGTCCCTTGGAGGCGAGACGGTCGAGAAGGTGCTTGCGCACAAAAATTTTGACCGGCAGATCGGGAAGTGGAAAGATCAGAAAACGATAGAGGGAAATGAGGAGATAGACGAAACTTACCTGAGGGAACATCCGTATCTCATGCTGGACACGGGGCTGTTCAAAGATCTGGAACAGGAGATATACAACAGCTGTGAGACGAAGGTAAGGGGCGTCGTCATCAACAGTGAAAATTATCAGGCGCTCCACACTATCCAAAAGACGTACCGAAACAGGGTGGATGTCATCTATATTGATCCGCCCTACAATACGGACCAGGATTCTTTCGACTATGTCGACGGCTATGAGAGCGCGAGCTATCTGTCCATGATGAGCGACCGGCTGGGCGTCGCAAAAAATATGCTGGCGGAGGACGGGGTCCTCTACATCAGCATCAATGACAAGCAGTTGTACGAGTTAAAACTGATATGTGACAGGATCTTCGGCAAAAACAATTTTGTGTGCAATTTTATCCGAAAAACCAAGGCGGGGAGAACCACGGCGAGCTGTATCGATCTGCACCACGACTACATACTGTGCTACACGAAAAATAAGAAGGCTTTTGAGAGCGCGGGCGTTGTCGGGGCAAAGGAGACGGAGCGCACAGGCAGTATATCGCTGATAGACGGCATTCCCTACAAAAAACGCACCCCCCTGTACAAAGTGGACGGGGGGAGAAAAGGTTCCCAGTACAGGGTACATAATCCGTATCTGAACATCGACCATTATCCGCCGATCCACTACAACTCTTCCGTGAGATTCGGGTGGTTTTTGGGGGAGGACAACTATAACAGAGCGCTGGAACAGGAACCGGAAGGCCTCAATGAGGGTTACGAGTGGCAGATCGTCTTTATCCAAACACAGGAAGAGTGGGAAGCATTCAAGAAGGCGAAGAGAAAACGGAATCCGGATCTGCGGGATGAGGACATATACAGTTTCTATTTTCTGCGGAGGGAGCCGGAGAGAAGCAGAAAGGAATACAACCATCTGTCCTCTCTGTTCTGCGCGGAAAAAACCAGATACAACAACGCGGTGGGGACGGAGGAGTTAAACAGGACGCTGGATAATGTCAAAAGTCTCGGGGAGTGGATCAGCGATATTCACCCGAAACCGGTGTCGCTGATCTCCGATCTCATCACTTTTTCGACGAGATATAAGAGGAACGTCACCTTTATGGATTTCTTCGGCGGTTCCGGGACATCGGGGGAGGCGGTATTATCCTTTTCGAAGAATAATCCGGATGTGCAGGTGGACTATGTCCTGATCGAGGTCAATGATTACGCGGATACTGTGTTAAAACGGAGAGTGGAAAAAGCACACGAAAAACTGTCGGTTGCCGGGATCGTGAAATATTACTCGCTGGAGCAGTACGCGGATACTCTTACAAAGATGGAGTACGACAGCGGGAGGAAATATATGCGCTACTCTGCGGTAAGCCCCTATGAGCAGTATATATTTGAGCAGGACCGAAAACTGCTGGGCAGTGTCAAAATAACAGAAAATATAGAATTTATACCGGGTAAAATAGCTGACGATATCGACATCAACGAGAGTGTGAGCAATCTTCTGGGAAAGAGGATCAAAGGCTATACTGATGCAGGGATCCTGGTGGAGGACAGGGGAGCCGATCTGGAAGTTAGGACGGATTTTGAAAAGATGACGGAGGAGGAAAAACTAAAATTTATCCGTCTGATTCGTCCGTTATTGTGGTGGGGAGAGGGATAAGCACATGGAAAAGTGCCTGCTGGAAGACATTTTGGGCGGGATCGGGGACATAGAGGATTTTGCGGAGGCAGCCGCCGATCTCTCCCGGTTCAGCCGTAATAAGAGATTGTATGACTATCAGAGAGAGGCTGTTCATAACTGTCTGAAACTGTTGTATTTGTACTATCGCGACTACCGGTTCGAGGGAGAAAACACGGGAAAAAGCAAAGAAAGGCTCATGGAAGTCTACGAGGAGGCAAGACCCGGTTTCTCTCTGGAAAACAGACTGGGGAAATATACGAAGGACAGAAGGAGATCGCTGAACGAAAAATTTGTATATTTTACGCGCAACAGATACTTTAAACAGACCTTCGGGGACGGCGGGGAGTACATTGAAGCGAAACATTTTTATAACCGCTGTGCCTTCTGGATGGCCACGGCCTCCGGGAAGTCTGTCGTCATCGTGAAGCTGATCGATCTGTTGAAGAGGCTGATGGACCGGAATCTGATTCCGGAGAAGCCGATCCTGCTGCTGACACCGAAGGATTATATTGTGGAGCAGATCATGAGGGAGGCGGAAGACTTTGGCGGCGATCCGGACGGGGAGAACGAGATGGAATTTATCTCTCTGAAGGACTTTGAAGGGTATGATAAGCCCATCTCGGCGGGGAGTACGGACGTATTCTACTACCGGAGCGACCTGATCCGGGAGAAGTCCACCGAAAATTTTATATCCCACTGTGACGTGGACAACGACGGAAACTGGTATGTGATTCTGGACGAGGCCCACAGAGGGGATAACGATTACTCTCTGGCGAAGGGATATTTCACGGCGCTGACGAGAAATGGGTTTCTTTTCAATTTTTCGGCGACTTTCGCGGACGAGATCGATTTCCAGACCACCTTGTATAATTTCAATCTGGAAAAGTTTATAGAGCACAGATACGGCAAGAATATTTTCCTGAGCAATACTCTGTACACGTTCCGAAGAAGCGGATCAGAACTCGATGAACTGGAAAAACAGAAGGAAGTGATAAAGTCGTTTATTGTGTATTCGGCAATCAGGAGATCCCGGGCGGAGAGGGGGCTGTATCATTCCCCGTTGCTGATGACGCTGGTCGGAACCGTCAATACCGGTCATTCCGATCTGAAAACTTATTTCCGGATTATTGAACTGCTTGTGAACGGAAAGATAGAGAGGGAACTGTACCTGGAGGCGAAGCGGGAACTTCTGGAGCGGGAATTTCAGGGGGACCGGATCCGATACTCCCTCGGGAAGGAGAGTCTGGAAATTACGGATAAAGTTTATTCCGGAAAATCGTTTTTTGAGCTGCTGGAGGAGACGGAGATAACGACGATCTTATCGGATCTTTTCCATTCTTCCACCTTCGGAAAAATCGAATTTATCCATTCGGAGGATGTGCAGGAGACGGGCATGAAGCTGGAGACCTCGGAAAAAATCTTTGGACTGATCAAGATCGGGGAGAGAGATAAATTTGAGAAGAGCATCATGTCGGACGAAAATAATTACAGTGTGACAAAGAGTATCACCATCGACAGCATTTTTGAGAGGATCGAGACCGATCCGGATATCACCATGTTGTGTGGGAGCAGGGCGTTCTATGAGGGATGGGACACGAACCGCCCCAACGTGGTCAATCTGATAGATATAGGCAGCAGGGACGCCAGGAAGTTTGTCCCGCAGGCTATTGGGCGCGGGATCCGGATCAGACCCACAGAGGATTCGAGAAGACGGCTTGACCGGGAGGATCATAGAAAAAATCAGCTTCTGGAGACGCTGTTCGTGTTCGCTACCGATCGGGATGTGATGGATACTGTCGCGGGGGGGAAGGAAAGCCATGACAGGGAGATAGGTGGGGAGAGAGAGTTGTCGAAGAGAAAGGACAGGGCAACATATGGATCTGTCTCGGGAGATCCCGTCCGCACAAAGTTTGCGCTGTCCCCGGAGACATATCGGAAATTTCGGGATTTTTTCCTCTCCTGTCCCTGTGAGCTTCTGTACATCAAGTACGGATTGCTCTACGGAGAGTACTGTTTGATAAAGGATAATCTTTCGGGGGATATGGGCAGGAGCGAATTGTTTACGCCGGCGGAATATGATTACTCGGATATGGTCTGGCTGCTGCGCCGCCTGATCACCCATGTGCGGATCTTACGGACGGAGTGTATGCGGGGGAAGAAGGGAGAGAATACGGATGGATAACAGGGAATTGTATAACAGGGAGAGAAACAGGCGCTGGAGCATGGCGAAGGAGAAAGAGCCGGAAGCCATCGATACGATCTGCCGTATTCTGAGGCAGGGTTCGGGGCATGAAGTGGAAAAGATAAGATACGATGAGATATGGTTTGGACAGTTTGCACCAAATATGCAGCAAAATGCCTGGGTGAGGGGCGCTTCGGACTATGCGATCTGTATCGATAAAGAGAGATATGTATATGCGGAGATCAAGCTGAAGTCGATCAAGTTCCAGAAGACGAAATTCGGTGGGACGACACAAAAGGGATCCGCCGTCGCGAACTACGGGTGCGAGAGCTTCTATCTGGATATCGTTCCGGTATATGAAAACATGTGCGCGTTTGTGGAGAAGACAAAGATAGCGGCCCGGAATTTCATTATTTTTTTCATAGACGACCAGATGACGGAAGTCCACGCTATCAGTCTGGAGAAAATCCAAAGCATGGAAAAAAACGGATATCAGGGGGAGCCTCTGTGCGTTTTTTCGGAAGGGTACGGAACAGATACGAGATACGGCGCGGCTCCGAATTATCTGATACCGGAGCTGGCCACGGAATCGCTGACTTTCGACTATATAGCCGGACACAGCACGTCGGAGTATATCACGACACTGCCGGCAGAACCCGAATGCTACTTTGCCGGGACGGACTTTTATCACCGTGATCGAAACTGCAGATATATTGTGAATAAGGGAGAAGAGAATGTACGGAGGATCACGTACGGGGAAGCAAGGAGCAAAAGATTGGTCCCCTGCAGGGAATGCTGCAGGACCCGGTAAAAATTTGGCACAAAAAAAATGGAAGCAAAGGGGCTCGAACCCTTGGCCTCCCGCTAGTCAGGCGAGCGCTCATCCCAGCTGAGCTATGCTTCCGAAGTTATGAGGTTTTCTGAGAGCTGGAAAAGGGACTTGAACCCTCGACCTACTGATTACGAATCAGTTGCGCTACCGACTGCGCTATTCCAGCATTTTCCAGTTATCTGATCGTTTTCTCAGACAACGATATTATTATAATAGGTTTTGGGAGTTTTTGCAAGAAAAATTTTTATTTGTTTTCATTTGGTATGGAGAGGCTATGCGGCAGACATTACTGATCGTGGACGATGAACCCGGCATCGTGGATATGTTGGAGAGATACTTCAAGACGGAGTATGAAATATTGACCGCCGGAAGCGGCCGTGAGGTGCTCGAGAAGGTTTCCGGGAAGCCGGATCTGATCCTTTTGGACATCAATATGCCGGATCTGGATGGTATCAGCGTCTGCCGGCAGATCAGAAAGTACGTCTCCTGTCCGATTTTATTTTTGACGGCGCGGGTGGAGTCCGCTGACCAGATTGAGGGGTTCAGGGCAGGGGCGGATGACTATATCGTAAAGCCTTTTGATCTGGAGGAACTGGAGGCCAGGATCAGTGCCCATTTAAGGAGGGAGATGCGCAGGAAAAGCGAGTGCACGGCGCGCTTTTTCGGGGAACTGACTATCGATTATTCCGCCAGGTCGGTGACGGTGAGAGGCGAGAACATCCCCTTCTCGAGGCGGGAGTTTGACATCATAGAACTGCTGTCCGTGAATGCCGGACAGGTGTTTGACAGAGAGCGCATCTACGAGCGCATCTGGGGCCTGGACGGGGAGGGAAACAGCGACACGATCATGGAGCATGTCAGGAAGATCCGCGGGAAGTTTGCACAGCACACAAAAAAGCAGTATATAAGAACAGTCTGGGGGTGCGGTTATCAGTGGGAAGGATGAAGGATATGAGCCTGAAAAAAGCGTTTTTTCTGCTCTCCCTCTGGGGGGTCCTGACGGCGCTTTTGCTGTGCCTGCTGATCTGGACTGTCTGTGAGAGAAAGAGGAAGGAGTACCCATCCGGCGGCGTGGCGATCCTGCCAGACGGTACGGTGACCGAACTGGAAAAGCCGACCCCGGAAGAGCAGAGGATGCTGGAGATATTGACGGCAGTTCCGCTTGCCGCGGGGCTTCTGCTGCCTGTTGCGGGGCTTGGGATGGCGGGACTCCTGTTCTATAGATGGAAGCTGAAGGAGCCTATCGCCCTGCTGCGGGAGGGCGTGGAGAATATCCGACGTCATGATCTGGATTTTTCTTTTCCGGAGGCGGGGACGGATGAACTGGGGCAGGTCTGCGCGGCGTTTGAGAGCATGAGGGCGGAACTGCAGAGGACGAACAGGGAACTCTGGCGGCAGAACGAGGAGCGCAGGCGGCTGAACGCGGCATTCGCCCACGATCTGCGAAACCCTGTCACCGTGTTGAAGGGGACAGTGCGCCTTCTGAGGGAGAACAGGGAGGATCCGCAGGCACTTGAGAGACTGGATATTTATACGGCGCGGATCGGGCAGTACATCGAGGCGATGAGCAGTATACAGAAGCTGGAGCAGATGCCGGTGAGGGAGAAAAGAATTCCGCTTTCCGTGCTTCTCGGGGAACTGGAAGAGACCGCGAGGCTGTTTTGTCCTTCTCTGGAGGTGGAAGTTTCAGCGGGAGAGGTCTCCGGCGGGGAAATCGACAGTCCCGGGAGGAGAGAAGCTCTTCTGGATCACGGGATCTTTCTGACTGTGGCGGAGAATCTGATCGACAATGCTTCCCGTTTCGCGGAGAACAGGGTGGAGATCACTCTTTCGACACAGGAGGGCATGCTGATGCTCACCGTGGAGGACGACGGTGCGGGCTTTCCGGATAATGTGTTGAAGGACGGTCCGAAACCGTTCGGAAGGACAGGGGTGGAGAACCGGCATTTTGGGATGGGGCTCTATGGAAGCAGCCTGTTGTGCGAAAAGCACGGCGGATCCCTGCATCTGGAGAACAGGCCGGGGGGAGGAACGGCGGTGTCGGCGGTTTTTTCGGGAAAATATTACACGGATTCTTGAGCGTTTCTTGAGATTTGTGAGGTATGCTCTCCTTAATTTATAATAAGGAGGGCATATTTTATGCGCATCGAAGCGAAACAACTGTCAAAGATATACGGGGAGGGGGAGCGGCAGGTCACGGCGCTTGCCGGAGCGTGTCTGGAGATCCTGCCGGGGGATTTTCTCTGTGTGACGGGGCCGTCGGGCAGCGGGAAGAGTACGCTTTTACATCTGTTGTCGGGATTAGATCGTCCCACATCGGGGGAGCTTTTATACGACGGCAGGAACATTTACGATATGACAGACAGAGAGTTGTCTGCGTTCAGGCGCCGGAGGATCGGTTTTGTCTTCCAGCAGTTCCATCTCCTGCCCGTTCTGACAGCGCGGGAAAATATCCTGCTGCCGGTGCTGTTAGACAAAAAGAAACCGGATGAGGCCTATATCGACAGGCTTGCGGAACTGCTGGGCATCAGAGAGCGACTCTCCCATCTGCCCCATGAACTTTCCGGGGGACAAAAACAACGGGTGGCGATCGCCAGAGCTCTGGCCGCGAAGCCGGATATCGTCTTTGCGGACGAACCCACCGGAAATCTGGACAGCAGAAGCGGCGGGGAGGTCATGGAACTGTTAAAAAGCGCGCCGAAGGAGACGGGGACGGCGCTCATGGTCATCACCCACGACGACAGGATCGCGTCGATGGCGCCAAGAAGGTTTTCGATCGTGGACGGGATCCTGCACAGGGAGGATCGCACAGAAGGAGAGGAGGTGCGGAGATGAGATCATACAGGAGTTATGTATTCAAAGTGATAACGGGACAGCGGGTGACCTCTCTTTTGATCCTGCTCGCCGTGATTGCGTCCACGATGATGACAACGGTGATCGGTCAGTCCGTGGGCGTGCTTTCCGCCATGCGCCAGCAGCAGGCCATCGCCATCGGCGGGGACCGCTATGTCACGCTGCTGCAGATGGACGAGGAGCAGACGACTGTCCTGGAGAACGATCCGCGCCTGTCTTTCGCGGGGCGGTCCGTCACGCTGGGAACGGCGGAGCTGAACGCCTTGCTGTCGTTGGGGCTCACCGAGTATCAGGGGAATACGGCAGAAATCTATCCGACGTTTAGCGTATTGAAGGAGGGAAAGCTGCCGGAGAACCCCATGGAGATCGCTCTGCCGGAAAATGTGCTGCGGTATCTGGCTGACGGAAAACAGATCGGGGATCATATCCATCTGGAGCTCTCGAAGGCGCTGCGGCACGGGATCGAGACAGAGAGCTTTGACTTTGCGGCGGATTTTGTACTTGTGGGCATTATGGAGGACAATTATCTGAACTATACCGGCGGGCTTGTGACGGGCATTGTGGGGGAGGGAAGCGCCGGGGCTCTTTTGCCCGAAGAATATCTCTATTACAATGTGGATATCCGCACGGCTGAGAGGAAAGACTTTCGGGAAACGGTGGAAGATCTCGTGGGTGCGCTGCAGGTGCATGAGCTGGATGTCCTGTACAATGTCCCCTATCTGGAGGCGTTGGGGATCGATCCCGGGGCGGATGGAGGGGGAACGGAGGTGTCCGGATCCGCGGAGGGTTTTTCGCTCCTTGAGGCGGCGGGCGTGATGATCGGGGCTTTGTTTCTTCTTGCGGCCGGGCTTGTCGTTGTCAACATTCTGAAGATTGATACCGCCCGCAGGATAAGGGAGTACGGTGTGCTCCGGGCGATCGGCGCGGAGGAGGGGCAGCTGTATCTCCTGGTGCTTCTGCAGATCGCCTTGTTGTGCGTGCCGGGGATCCCGGCAGGGCTTTTGGCGGGGGCTCTGTCGGCGGAGGGGATCCTGAAAGCTGCCACGGGGCTGTTGTCGCCGGAGATCTTTCTGGTGCGGGATGCGGCTGAGCTGGGCAGGCTGATAGAGGAGAACAGCTCCGGCAGCTGGGCGTATCTGGCGGTGAGTGCAGGCGTTACGCTGTGGGCTTTGCTCGCCGCGGCGCTGCCCGCCGCCCGCTATGCGGCGAAAACGTCCCCGGTTCTTGCCATGGAAGAAAGGAAGACGAGGATCAGGCGGCGGTACCGCAGGGTCAAGGATATCCGACATTTTGAGCGGTACTGTGCCGGGCTGAATCTGAGACGGAATACGGGACGCACGGCGCTGACCGTGCTCTCCCTGGTGATGAGCATCGCAGTGTTCATCGTGCTGCAGGGAAGCGTTTCCCTGTTCAATACGGCGGGCACTGTGGGGGAGCATATGGGGGACTATTCGATCATTAATGAGCAGGGAGGGTTTTCTCCGCAGGAGCTTTTGGAGCTTTCGGCGGATGGACAGGTCTCTTCCGTGGCGGCGTTTCAGTTTTCCCTCTATGATATCGACGGGGATGGCTGCCCTGTGGGGATCGCCTTTGAGAGGAGACTTAAGCCCGGCGAGACATTCCAGGTCATCGGGATGAACAAAGAATATATGGAGGCGGGGCTTTCGGACTGTCTCTCCGGGGAGGCGCTTGAGAAGCTTGAAGCGGGGGAGGGCTGTGTGGTGCGCAACCCGCTGCCTTTGATCTTTGACGGGGAGGAGATTCCCCGGACCGAGATCCACGCGGGGGAAAATATCGTTGTGGCGGGGGAGGAGCTTTCCGTGCTCCACACCCTCGACGGGTATGAGAGATATTTTTCCACGGGGAATAACGGTTTTGTCAACGGGGTGCAGGTTTTGGTGAGCGAGAGTCTGTACACTGGATTGACCGAAAAAGTTAATTACAGTGAGCTTCTGCCGTCGCTGGAGGAAGGCGCAGACAGGGAAGCTTTCGATAAAAAGATGAAGGCGCTTGCAGGGCGAGTGCCCGGTACCACCTGGCTCTCTTACGAGGACACGGACAGACAGCTGGCGGAGAGCTTTGAGCAGATCCGCCTGCTGGCGTGGGGGATCATTCTGTTTGTAGGGCTGATCGGGCTGTTGAATATCGTCAATACGACCTACACCAATATCCACACGAGGATTGCGGAGATCGGCATCCAGAGGGCTGTCGGCATGAGCGTGGGGAGTCTGTACAGGGTATTTTTGTGGGAGAGCGCTTACATGGGAATTGCCGCGTCTCTCATCGGCGTTGCGGCGGGATATCTCTGCCTGCTTTTGGTGGATGCTGGGGCGGAAGGCGCTTTCCGGTGGATCGCCCTGCCGTTTCTGCCCGCGGCGGAGGCTTCGCTTCTGTCGATCGGAGCCTGTCTGCTCGCTGGCTTTGTGCCGCTTCAAAGGATGGGCAGGAGGAGTATCGTGGAGGCGGTGGAAAGTCCGGAGTGAGAGAGCGGAGAAACATCCCCGTTGCAAATGCTCATGTACGGTAAAGAAGCAAGCAACCGAAAACAAGAGATAGACCGC
>CANRWP010000047.1 GCA_947643595.1 uncultured bacterium
TTCATTATACTACAGTTGGCTCATTTGCACAATAAATTTAAGGACATACTACTACTCACATAACATGTGGGTATACCGTACCGGACGGATGTATACGGAACGCCAGATCGTCCTGTATGAGTACCAGAAGACCCGCAACGCCAGCCATCCAAGGGAATTCCTGAAGGATTTCAGCGGGGTATGCGTCACGGACGGCTACCAGGTCTACCACACCATTGAAGGTGAACGCGAAGACCTGCGGATTGCCGGATGCTGGTCCCATGCCAGGCGCAGGTTGGATGAAGCAGTAAAAGCGCTGCCGAAAGCAAAGCAGAAAGACAGCCGCGCGTATCTGGCACTGACCATGATACAGGCGATTTACCGGGAGGAAAAACAGTTAAAGGATCTCCCGGCGGAAGAACGGAAAAACCGTCGCCAGCTGAGCCTAAAGCCCCTGGTGGAGGCTTATTTCACATGGGTCCGTGAAAACCTCCCGAAAGTGCCGCAGAAAAGCAAGACATGGGAAGGTTTCCATTATTCCCTGAACCAGGAGAAATACCTGAAAGTGTTCCTGGACGATGGCGAAGTGCCGATGGATAAGCGAGTTGTTTTATGACATTGTTGGCAGGGGTGGCCTGTTTTTATTGTTCCCATGGCAACAGCATGGAAGAGGCATATTGTAGAAGATATATGTGTATGGGGAATAGACCAGAGGTATTCTGCCTTGAGAAGATTGGGGATTATGAGACAGCTGTTTTGGATGGAGCAGATAAAATGTCATATTGCCTTTTCCGGAAAACATCAGATTCAAATTATCATATTGTTGATTCCTTTAGCATGGACAAGCCTGAAAAAAATTATTTGGAAGATAAACTGTTGGAAAATCTGCCGGAGGATGAAAAGACACTTTATCTTGAATATTTAGCCGAGCAGGAGATATGGGCAGTTATGACTGGATTTTATAATAAAAGTGGCGAAGTATAATTTTTATTGACATCACTTAACATTACCTGTTACAATAGTAATGCATATCTGGGAAACATCTGATGGAACTTCTGCAACCATTTCAATTGACGATCCCTGTTTATGAGAAAGGAAGAAAAACCTTCCACGGAATGATACATTCCGATGAATATGGCGGATCGCGGGAGAATGGTGACTGGGAAAATCTTTATCATGTCATGGGGCTCCTCTTTTCGCCAAAGACGAAAGGAGAGCTGTATGAAAGAAAAAGAAGACAAAAGAAAAAAAGCGAGAAAGAAACTTGAGGAGATGAATCTGTTGGATGATTTTCTGTTTGGTTCTGTGATCACTTATCCTGAGATCGGGGAAAAGTTTGCGAGGAGCCTTCTGAAAATTATTTTCGGCAGAGAATTTAAGTATCTGTCGGTCACCGCGCAGAAAGTATTTTATGGAGAGGATTCCGATCTGCATGGGGCGAGGCTTGATGTGTACATGGAACCGGAAATAGAGGAGTATCTGGGGGAGAGAGCCATTGTCTATGACATGGAACCTGACAAAAATGACAGCGAATCGGATGTAAAGGCTCTGCCGCGAAGGATGCGTTTTTATCACGCGAAGATTGCGGTGAGAAACTTGAGTTCCGGCGCCGATTTTGACCGATTGAAAAACGTGGTTATCATTATGATCATGCCCTATGATCCGTTCGGGCAAAACCGTATGGTGTACACTGTCAAAAATGTCTGTGTGGAAGTGCCGGAGATGGAATATGATGACGGAGCCAGTACATTATTTCTTTACACAAAAGGGGAAGAGGGCGAGCCGGCGGAGGCGCTGCGGCAATTGCTGCATTACATGGAGAATACTACATACGATAACGCAGTGAATGAGGAACTGCGCGAGATCCACGGAATGGTGGAGGCGGTCAGGAAGGATTCGGAGGTGAGCGCAAAGTATATGATAAGATATCTGAGGATGATGGAGGAACTAAACAGGATAAGAGCTGAGGGAAGAGCTGAGGGAGAAGCTGCCGGAAGAATGGCGGAGAAAGTCTTTCAGGTCTGTAAAAAGATGAAGAGAAATCAGTCTCTCGAAAAAATCGCCGAGGATATGGTGGAGCAGGTTTCCGCCATTGAGCCAATCTACAATATCGCCAGAGAATTTGCTCCGGAGTATGATCCGGATCTGGTTTTGGAGCGCTGGAAAGCGGTCGATAATAAAGATAATAGATAAGAAAACGGAGATCCCGGCATAAGAGGAAAAAGCTTATGCCGGGATCTGTGTGATATTATTTATTTTCTTCCAGAGACTGCATCTTCATGGCCCGCACTTTGGAGGAGAGGCCGAACAGGTTGATAAAACCGTTTGCGTCGTGATGATCGTAGAGGTCGCCGGTGGTGAAGGAGGCGATGCTTTCATTGTACAGAGAGTAGGGAGAGGAAGTTCCCGCTTTGATGATATTGCCCTTGTACAGTTTGAACTTCACTTCTCCGGTCACATACTGCTGGGTGCTCTCGATAAACGCCTGCACGGCCTCGCGCAGCGGGGTGAACCATTTTCCTTCGTAGACGATCTGTGCGAGCTTGTTGCCCATATCCATCTTTAGAGCGTAGGTATCGCGATCTAAGATCAGCTCCTCGAGCTGCTGGTGCGCTTCGTAGAGAATGGTGCCGCCTGGTGTCTCATAAACGCCGCGGGATTTCATGCCGACTACACGGTTTTCCACGATATCGATGATGCCGATGCCGTGTTTGCCGCCTAGTTCGTTCAGGGTGCGGATAATATCGGAAACTTTCATCTTCTCGCCGTTGACAGAGGTGGGAACACCTTTTTCAAAAGTCATGGTCACATATTCGCCCTCATCGGGAGCCTTTTCAGGGCTTACGCCGAGCACAAGAAGATGGTCGTAGTTGGGCTCGGAGGCAGGATCTTCCAGTTCCAGTCCTTCATGGCTGATATGCCAGATATTGCGGTCGCGGCTGTAGCTGTTGTCAGCGGAAAACGGAAGGTCGATGCCGTGGGCTTTGCAGTATTCGATCTCATCTTCCCGGGATTGCAGCGTCCACTTATCGTTCCGCCAGGGAGCGATGATCTTTAAGTCGGGAGCCAGAGCCTTGATGCCCAGCTCAAAACGGATCTGGTCGTTGCCTTTGCCGGTTGCGCCGTGGCAGATGGCGGTTGCGCCTTCCTTGCGGGCGATCTCCACAAGGCGTTTTGCGATGGCGGGACGCGCCATAGAGGTTCCCAGAAGGTATTTGTCCTCGTATACGGCGTGTGCCTGTACACAGGGGACGACGTAATTGTCGCAGAAGTCGTCCGTGATATCTTCTATATATAATTTGGAAGCGCCGCAGAAAGCCGCGCGTTCTTCGAGCCCATCCAACTCATTTCCCTGTCCGCAGTCCGCGCAGACACAGATCACTTCATAGTCAAAATTTTCTTTGAGCCAGGGGATGATAGCAGTCGTATCAAGTCCGCCGGAGTATGCCAGAACTACTTTTTCTTTCATGGTATATACCAGTCCTTTCTTTTATATATGTGCATGAACTAATATACAATAGGGTGGGAATAAATGCAAGTGTAAAAATATACATTTTTGAGCTTTGTTTTTAAAGAGTATTTGTGAAAATATGAGAAAAGGGTGAATAATATGCAATTATATTGAATTATTATGCAAAATGCTGTATAACTGATAACAGTTTGAAGTGTCTGTCAGCGAAAAGAAGGCTTAAAATGGTTGAGAAGTTTCGGCAGGTAGAGTATAATCAAGCGGGTTGAATTTATAAGGAGAAGGAGAATCATCTTATGGAAAAAACAAGATCTCAGATGTTGGCCATCCCGGCTGACAGCAGTGATATAGAAAGACCTCAGATTTTAGTGGAACGTCTGCTGGAAGCGGAAGGGTTCAGGGTGAAATCCGCGGAACCGGAGGATAACGTTGTGCAGATTACGGTCGTCTGCGGGGAGGAGTCGTTCTCAGTGGAGATGTACCCCACGGATTTTGCGATACCGGAGTTGTACCGTTGTCAGCATTTTTTTCCGGATATAGATTTAGAAGCGATACAGAAGATAGAGTACGGGCTTGCGGTGGAGATGGAGTTTGGTGAGAATGCTCTCTTCTCGTACCATTTGCAGTTAAAGCTGATACATGCGATGCTGCCGGATGCGTTGGCGGTGATCGATGACAGTTCGGAAAAGATTCTGTCCGGGCGCTGGGTTGCGCTGGCGGCAAAGTCCAAGGTGCCGCCTGCGCCCCGTTACCTCTACACGGCACAGGCAGTGTCGGGGGATGAGGACGCATGTGTGTGGCTCCATACCCATGGGTTGAATCGATGCGGGCGGCCGGAATTGGAGGTGCTGGATTCCAGCAGGGAAAACTATCAGGAACACTACAATGTGCTGGAAACGCTGGCAAACCGGATGCTGGAGGACGAGGAGGTTCCCGAGTTCGGAAGCCCCTATTTTCTGGCCTATGTGGCGGAGGGGATGCCCCTTGTAGTGACGCTCGTCGACTGGGAGGATGCGGTGGAGCTGTATGATCCGGAGATGCTGGGCGGAATAAAGGACAGGCAGGAGGGGCATAACCGGGATACCTGTGTTATTTTTGTCTATCCGTCCAAGGAGAGCGCGGATGAGGGGATGTTTTATCCGCTGGATATTTACGACAAATTTATGAAGGATAACCCGGTCTTTATGATCTCCAACGAGGAGACCGCCCGTATGAGGGCGCTTGCGGTGGAGCGGATATCTTATCTGTTTGAGGCGGCTGAAAATGAAGAAAACCACCTTCTGGTGAAGCTCGGGCTGCCGGTGGACGAGGAATATAAGGAGCAGGATAACGAAAGGGAGCATATCTGGTTTGAGATGCTGGAGGTTTCCGGGGATCGTTTTCGGGCTAAGCTCACACAGGAGCCCTACTATATCAAGGATATCCATGAGGGCTATACGGCGCAGTTCGGACCGGAGGATGTGACCGACTGGCTGATCTATACGCCGGAGCGCAGGCTTTCACCGGATGATGTGTATCTGTTTTCGATTTAAGGGTGTATTGGAGGTCCGTTATGACAGAGAGTTATAATACAGAAAAAAACGAGATCAAAGTCGGTATCATCGGAGCCACCGGGTATGCGGGGGCGGAACTTGTAAGGATATTGCAGGGGCACCCGGCGGCGAGGATCATATGGTATGGTTCGAGGAGCTACATAGAGAAGGAGTACGCGTCTGTCTACAGGAATTTCTTCCGGGTGGTGGAGGATGTCTGCAGGGGGGATGATTTAAACGAGCTGGCAAAGCAGGTGGATGTGATCTTTACGGCGACGCCCCAGGGATTTTTGGCTTCCGTGATCTCGGAGGAGATTTTGCGGAAGGTAAAGATCGTGGATTTGAGCGCGGATTTCCGGTTGAAGGATGCGGCGGTCTATGAAAAGTGGTATGGAATCGAACATAAGGCGCCGCAGTTTATAGGGGAGGCGGTCTACGGGCTCTGCGAGGTCAACAGGGAGGATATCAGGGGGGCGAGGCTGATCGCCAATCCCGGGTGTTACACGACCTGTTCCATTTTGACGGCTTATCCTCTTGTCAAAGAGGGGCTGATCGAGCCGGGGAGCCTGATCATCGATGCGAAGAGCGGTACTTCCGGGGCGGGGCGGGGAGCAAAGCTTCCGAATCTGTTCTGTGAAGTGAATGAGAATATCAAGGCTTACGGCGTGGCAAGTCACAGGCATACGCCGGAGATAGAGGAACAGCTCGGGTATGCGGCGGGAAGAGAGGTCGTTTTGAATTTTACGCCGCATCTTGTGCCGATGAACAGGGGAATCCTTGTGACGGCTTACGCGGACCTGACTCCAGAGGGAATGGACGCCGGGAGAGTGCGGGAGGCTTATGGGAAGTATTACGGAAAAGAGAGATTTGTCCGTCTGCTGCCGCAGGGAGAATGCCCTGAGACAAAATGGGTGGAGGGCAGCAATTTTGTGGATATCGGTTTTGTGATCGATGAACGCACCGGAAGAATCATTATGATGGGGGCGCTTGACAACCTGGTGAAGGGTGCCGCGGGGCAGGCGGTGCAGAATATGAATCTGCTGTTCGGGCTGCCGGAGGAGACGGGGCTTATGATGATGCCGTGTTTTCCGTAGCTTGTAAATAAAGGGGAGACCGATTTATGGAGACAAAGATACGTTCCATGACAATAGAAGACTATCCGGCGGTGAAGGCGCTGTGGCAGAGCATCCGGGGATTTGGCATCCGGAGCATCGACGATTCCGGGGATGGGGTTGCACGTTTTCTCGCAAGGAATCCGGGGATCAGCGTTGTGGCGGAGAGAAATGAGGAGATCGTGGGCGCTGTTCTCTGCGGCCATGACGGCAGAAGAGGATGTCTGTACCATGTCTGTGTGAAGGATGGCTGCAGGCGGCAGGGGATCGGGAAAGCGATGGTAGTCTTTTGCATGGAGGCGTTGAAAAGGGAGCATATCAATAAAGTGTCCCTGATCGCGTTTACAAAAAATGATGCGGGAAACGCGTTCTGGAAGGAGATAGGGTGGACAAAGAGGGAAGATCTGAATTATTATGACTTTGTGCTGAATGAAGAGAATATTACGGCGTTTATCAGGTAGCGGTTAACGTCCGGAGAATAGAAGTGTGGAACAGGAGATAGAATGAAATGGTGAACAACAGACCGGAAAATATGGAAGAGGTTTTGAAGAAGGCGGAGGTGCTGATCGAGGCGCTGCCCTATATTCAGAAGTTTAACAGGAAGATCATTGTGGTGAAATACGGCGGCTCCGCCATGAGTGATGAGGCATTGCAGAAGAATGTGATCAAGGATGTGACGCTGCTTAAGCTGGTAGGTTTTAAGCCGATCATCGTCCACGGCGGCGGCAAGGAGATCAGCCGCTGGGTAGGCAAGGTGGGGAAGGAATCGCAGTTTGTGAACGGGCTGCGGGTCACCGACGCGGAGACAATGGAAATTGCGGAGATGGTGCTAAACAAGGTGAATAAGAGCCTTGTGACGATGGTGCAGGAGCTGGGAGTCAGGGCGGTCGGCGTCAGCGGTAAGGACGGTGGGCTCCTCGGTGTGGATAAAAAATATGCGGACGGGCAGGATATCGGCTTTGTGGGAAATATCAAAGAGGTGAACCCCAAGATGCTCTACGATCTTTTGGAGAAGGATTTTCTGCCGATCGTGGCGCCGGTGGGGCTGGACGATGATTTTCAGACTTACAATATCAATGCGGATGATGCCGCCTGCGCCATTGCGAAGGCGGTGGGAGCGGACAAACTTGTATTTTTGACGGACATCGAGGGACTGTATAAGGATGTGAACGATAAGTCCAGCTTTATCAGCAGACTGACGGCAGGACAGGCGGAGGAGCTGATCGGCGGCGGCTTTATCGGGGGAGGGATGCTGCCGAAACTGAGCAATTGTACCTCGGCGATCCAAAACGGCGTAAATCGGGTGCATATTCTGGACGGGCGGATACCTCACTGTCTGCTTCTGGAAATCTTTACGAATCAGGGTATCGGGACGGCGATCGTTCGGGAGGATGAGGAGTGACGAGGGCAGATGCGCAGAAGGCGATAGAAAAGCAGGAGGCAAATGGAATGCAGAAATATATTACACAGGCGGAACAGGATCTGCTTCACACTTATAATCGCTACCAGATTGTTTTTGACAGGGGAGAGGGCGTATATTTATATGATAAGGATGGGAAGCGGTACCTGGATTTCTTCTCGGGGATCGCAGTGAATGCGCTGGGGTATCACTACAAAGATTATGACGAGGCGCTGAAAGGACAGATCGACAAGCTGCTGCACATCTCCAACTATTTTTACAATGAACCAGCGGTGCAGGCGGCGGCAAAACTGAAAAAGGCGTCCGGAATGGACCGCGTATTTTTCACAAACAGCGGTGCGGAAGCCATAGAGGGCGCGCTGAAGGCGGCGAGAAAGTATGCGCGTACGAAGGGCGGACAAGAGGGCGGTTTGGCGGGAGGAGAGATCATCGCTATGAACCATTCTTTCCATGGGCGTACCATGGGGGCGCTTTCGGTCACCGGGAATCCGCATTACAGAGAGGCCTTTGAGCCGCTTGTCGGAGATATCCGCTTTGCCGATATGAATGATTTTGAGTCGGTTCTGGGGCAGGTGACGGAGAAAACCTGCGCGATCCTGTTTGAGACGGTGCAGGGGGAGGGCGGTATCTATCCCGCCGAAAAGGAATTTATGGAGCAGGTGAAGGCGCTCTGCGAGGAGAGGGATATCCTGTTGATACTGGATGAGATCCAGTGCGGCATGGGGAGGACCGGAAAAATGTTCGCCTGGCAGCATTACGGTATAAAACCGGATATCATGGCGTGCGCCAAGGCGATCGGCGGCGGTGTGCCGGTGGGCGCTTTTCTGATGACGGAAAAGGCGGCGGAAAAGTCTCTCGGGGCGGGCGACCACGGCACGACATACGGCGGAAATCCTCTTGCCTGCTGTGCTGTCTCAAAAATGTTGGACTTATTTGAAGAAAATGATATAATAGGGCATGTGCAGGAGATCGCGCCCTGGCTGGAGGAGCAGCTCGATGAGATTGTCTCGGAGTTTGATTTTATTTTGGCGAGGCGGGGGCTTGGCCTGATGCAGGGGCTAGAGTGCAGTGTGCCGGTGGGCGGTATTATCAGCAGGTGCCTTGAGATGGGGCTTGTACTGATCAATGCGGGCAGCAATATCCTGCGGTTTGTGCCCCCTCTTGTGATCACGAGGGAGCATGTGGGGGAGATGGTGCGCATTCTGCGGGAGGCGTTAAAATATGAGTTATAGAAAAAGAGTTTATGCCGCGCTGCTTGCGGTCTGTCTGGCGGCGGGCGTGTTTGCGGTCGGAAAGAGCGGCGTACAGATGAAAGCCGAGCAGGAGCGGGAAGCGCAGGAGAGTTTCCTGAGCCGGAAGAAGGATACGCTGCGGCTGTGGTATACGGACGAGAATCTGACGGATTATCTGAATGCGGCAGCGGTGGCCTACAACGAGCAGGGAGATGTTCGTGTGGAGATGGTGCTTGTCGATGACAGCGAATATCTTGAGGCGATCAACGAGGCGTCTCTGGGGCGGAGCGACAGACCGGGGCCGGATCTGTATCTGATCACCAACGACTGTCTGGAGAAGGCTTATCTGGCGGGGCTGGCAAAGGAGATATCCGATCAGAATATGTTTCGGAATATCGATTTTGAGAACTTTGCCGCGGAGGCGGCGGTAACCTATGACGGAAGGGTGGTTGCCTATCCGTTTTACTATGAGGCGTGCGCCCTGCTCTATAATAAGACGTATCTGAAAGATTACGCGATACTTCAGCTCGAGGCGGAGGCGGACCTGGCGGCGGGGGAGGCCGCCCAGGCGGACGCGGATGCCGGCAATGTGGAGGAAGAAGCAGCGGGAGAGGAGAGCGGGCATGAGTTCTCGGAGGAAGAGATCTTAAGGAAGGCGTATGAGTGCCTGCCGGATACGATCGCGGAGCTGGAAGATTTTGCGGACCATTACAACGCGCCGGAACAGGTGGAGGCCGTCTTTAAATGGGACGTGTCCGATATTTTATATAACTACAGTTTTGCCGGCGATCATCTGATCGTGGGCGGCGAGAACGGGGATGATCCGGGGCAGATCGATATCTACAACCTGGAGACGCTGCAGTGTCTGACAACGTTTCAGAATCTGAACCAGTTTTTCTCCATAGAGACCAGGGATGTGAGCTATGAGAGCGTTATGCAGGACTTCCTGGACGGAAAGATCGTGTTCACCGTGGCCGGCACGGAGGCGGTGAACCGCATGGCAAGAGCGAAGGAGGACGGAAGCTTTGCCTATGAGTACGGTTTTTACGGTATGCCGGATCTGACGGAGGAATTAAAGAGCCGTTCCTTGTCTATCACCACCTGTATCGCGATAAACGGTTATACGGAACTTGAGGAGCAGGCGAATGACTTTGCGCGGTTTATGATGATAGACTGGACGAGCGGGCTGAATCTGCAGGAGAGAACCGGAAAGATGCCGGTGTACGGTTTTCCGCTTCATGATGACTATGTTTTTCTGGATACTTATAATGAATCCACGCCGATCCCGAAGATGATGACCACCGGGAACTTCTGGGTGCAGATGGAGATCGCCTTCACGGAGATCTGGGAGGGCGGCGATGTCAACGCGCTGCTCAAGAGCCTTTCCGAGCAGGTGATGAGGCAGGTGACGGGGGATGACAGCTACACGGAGGAGTACATCGAACTGCCTGTGGAGGAAGTCCCGGAGGAGGAGTATCTGGAGGAGCCGGAGGGGTAAGCCGTTTCGGAATAGAATAACAAAAAATGCCCATACTGAGAATAACCGTATAAACAAACCGCGGGGGATCAGGATTGAGATCACTCTGTGGCGGAGAAAGAGAGGGTTTCAGTATGGGTATGATCATTGCGATCGTTTCCGGCGCCCTGATGAGTATTCAGGGCGTTTTTAATACGAAGGTGACAGAGCAGACAGGGGTCTGGACCGCCAACGCTTTTGTGCAGTTCACGGCGCTTTTAGTCTGTCTCGGAGCGTGGGCCTGTGTGGAGAGAAATTCCTTTATGGGAATCCTGAAAGTGGAGCCGAAATATATGCTGCTCGGCGGTGTGATGGGGGCAGCGATCACCTGGACCGTGATTCAGAGCATGAAGAGCCTCGGGCCTGCGAAGGCGGTGCTGTTTATCGTGGTGGCGCAGATTCTGGTGGCGTACCTGATTGAGCTGTTCGGGATCTTCGGCGCGGAGAAACAGCAGTTTGAGATGAAAAAGCTGCTCGGGATGGTGATGGCGGTCATCGGAATTATTATTTTCAAATGGGAATAAAGCACTTGTAAAATGGCGGGCTTTGACATACAATAAATTTACGTCGTTAAAAAGACGGCGGAGGGGCTTCTTTTCCGCGTGACAGCAGAATTGCGGAAAGGAAAAGGGAATGAAATTAAAAAAGTCAGCGGCATGTATTTTTTGCGCGGCGTGTCTTTTGGCGGGCTGCGGTTCGGAGAGCGAGCTGCTTTCGGAGTTGAGGGCGGAGAAGGCGAAGGAGCCGGAGAGCGATACCTCTTTGGATGCGGAAGCGCCTGCGGAGGATATTGTGGCAGGCGCAGCGGCGGGGAACAGTGAGACGGAGACTGATGAGGGCGGCGAGAAAGAGCAGGAAGGCGGGAATGGCTCGGAGGAGCCTGCTTTTATCTATGTCCATGTCTGCGGGGCGGTGGAGCGGCCCGGGGTCTATGAGATGCCCTTGGGAAGCCGTTTTTATGAAGCCGTGGAGACGGCGGGCGGCTTTGCGGAGGATGCCTGCCGGGATTACCTGAACATGGCTGAGCCCCTGGCGGACGGAAGCCGGCTGGAGATTCCGACGGCGGAGAGTGTCCTTGAAGGTGGAGACACGGGAGAAAAGGAGTATAGTTATTATACTGTTCCGGAGAGGACGGCCTCGCAGAGCGAAAGCGTCGGAGGTTCCGATGCAGGACTTGTGAACATCAATACCGCGGATATAGCGGGGCTGTGCGCTCTGCCCGGCGTCGGCGAGGGGAGAGCGAAGGCGATCATCGAGTACCGGGAGAAGCAGGGCGGCTTTCAGAAAAAAGAGGATATCATGCAGGTCTCCGGCATCGGCGAGAAGATGTATGCGCGGATGGAGGAGTATTTGAGCGTGGAGTGAGCAGGCTCTGCCTAAGAGCCGGGTTTCAGTGTGAGGATAGAGATGGCAAAAAGAGTTTTAGTGGTAGATGACGAAAAACTGATCGTAAAGGGAATCCGGTTCAGCCTGGAGCAGGACGGGATGGAAGTGGACTGCGCCTACGACGGGGAGGAGGCGCTGGAGAAGGCGAAAAACGGTACATATGATATTATATTGTTGGATGTAATGCTGCCGAAGCTGACGGGATTCGAGGTCTGCCAGCAGATCAGGGAGTTCTCCGGCGTGCCCGTGGTGATGCTGACGGCGAAGGGCGACGATATGGATAAAATTCTCGGGTTAGAGTACGGTGCGGACGATTATATCACGAAACCGTTCAATATCCTGGAAGTGAAGGCCAGGCTGAAAGCGATCATGCGCCGCACCGCGCCGAAGGAGGGCAAGGGGGATAAGACCGCAGTGCTGGAGAGCGGGGAGATGCGGGTAAACAGGGAGGATCGCCGGGTATATATCGCCGGGAAGGAGATCAATCTGACCTCCAAGGAGTATGAAGTGCTGGAATTGCTGATGGCTAATCCCGGCAAAGTGTACAGCAGGGAAAATCTGTTGAAGAGCATCTGGGGAGCGGATTATCCGGGGGATGTGCGGACTGTGGATGTCCATGTGAGACGTCTGCGGGAAAAGATAGAGGCGAGTCCGAGCGAGCCAAAGTTTGTCCAGACGAAGTGGGGAACAGGTTATTTCTTTAGAGAGTGAGCTTAAATGTTTTATCGTTGGGAAGATTTCAAATCGACAATCAAATCTTTGCGAAGCCTGAAAATGAGGATATTTGTCCTGTTGCTGCTGGTGGGTCTCATCCCCGGTTACTGCATGCAGTACGGTATTTTGAAAAATTATGAGACCCGCGCCATCTCGGTGCGGATCTCGGAAGCTCAGGCGCAGCTTAAAATCATAGCGGATCATCTGATCACCTATACCTATCTGCAGGATCCCTCTTCTTTAGTTGTCAATGCGGAGCTGGAGCAGCTTTCCAATTTATATGGCGGACGGGTTTTGATCATATCAGACAATCTGAAAGTAGTGAAAGATACCTACAGCATCAGCGAGGGAAAAACCATTATCTCCGAGGAAGTCGTAAAGTGTTTCCGGGGGGAGAGCATGTCCAACTATGACCCGGATCTGGGATATATTGAAATGACAATACCCATCTCGGAGACGGTGACGATGGAATCGCCGGAGACGGGAACGGAGGAAGTGAGGGAAGTGGTCAGAGGGGTCATGCTGATCGGCATTTCCTGTGACACGATCCATAAGACGATGGATATTCTGGGGAATAAGGCGAATATTTTGCAGCTGATCATGATGCTCATCATTTTGGGAGCCGCTCTGCTTTTGGCGAACTTTCTGGTGAAGCCGCTCGAGAAGGTGACCGTGGCGATCAACGAGGTGACGGCAGGATTCTCGGACAGGGCCATCAATGTGCCGGATTACGCGGAGACGGTACATATTATCGACGCCTTCAACAAGCTGCTCGGCAGAATGAAAGTGTTGGATGACTCGAGGGAGGAGTTCGTGTCGAACGTCTCCCACGAGTTGAAGACGCCGATCACCTCCATGAAGGTGCTGGCGGATTCCCTGCTCGCCCAGGAGAATGTACCGGTGGAACTGTACCGGGAGTTTATGGAGGATATCGCGAAGGAGATCGACCGGGAGAACAAGATCATCACAGATCTTTTGTCGCTTGTGAAGATGGATAAGAAAGTGACGGACATGAATATCACGGAAGTGAATATGAATGATCTGACGGAAGTAATATTGAAGCGCCTGCGTCCCATCGCCAGAAAGCGGGATATCGAGGTGACTTTTGAGAGCATCCGCCCCGTGAAGGCGACGGTGGATGAGGTGAAGATCAGTCTTGTGATCTCGAATCTGGTGGAAAACGCGGTGAAATACAATAAGGAGAACGGATGGGTGAAAGTAGTGCTGGATGCGGATCATCAGTTCTTCACGTTGACGGTGAGCGATTCCGGTGTGGGGATCCCCCAGGATGCCGTCGATCATATCTATGAGAGATTCTACCGGGTGGACAAATCACACTCCCGGGAGATCGGCGGGACAGGGCTGGGACTTGCCATCACAAGAAGCGCGGTGCTGATGCACAGAGGATCTATCCGCCTGGAGAGCAAACCGGGGGAGGGAACCATTTTTACTGTGAAAATACCGCTCACCTATAAAGCGTAAAGAGGATTGGCATGAGAAAGAGAACAGGACTGTTTTTTCTGATTCTGCTTATTCTGACATGTGTGTCAGCTTGCGGCAGAGATGAACTGAAAGGCGAATACCGATACACGATCTACTATGTAAACAAGGAGGGGACCTGTGTGGTCTCCGAGGAGTACGCGACGGATACCTCCGCGGAGGACAGGGAGGCGCTTCTGCGGGAGCTGATGAACCGTATGAGGGACACATCGGAAAAGCCGGAATATCTGTCCCCGCTGTCGGAGTCCTTTCAGGATTATACATTGAATGAGGGGCAGATGAATATGGACTTCAGCGAAGCTTATATGAGGCAGGAGCCGATCGTTGAGGTGCTGTGCCGTGCAGCGGTGGTACGCACCCTGACACAGATAGAAGGCATCGACACGATCACCTTTTCGGTGGAGAATGAGACGCTTGCGGATATCTCGGGGGTGCCTGTCGGGGCGATGGCCGCGGATTCCTTTATCGACAATGCCGGAACGGAGATCAATGCCTATGCCGAGACGAAGTTTCTCCTGTATTTCGCCAATGAAGCGGGGAACGGGCTGGTGGAAGTGGAGCGGAACGTGGTCTACAACAGCAATATCTCCATGGAGCGGCAGGTGGTGGAGGAATTGATCAAAGGACCGGGGAAAGACGGGGATATGGGGTATGAGACCGGTTATCCCACGATAAACCCTGCTGTGACGATACTCAGCGTCACGGTGAAGGACAGAGTGTGCTATGTGAATCTGAGCGAGGAGTTTTTGACGCCGGTGTACGATGTGACGTCCTCGGTGGCGCTGTATTCCATTGTGAATTCCCTGGTGGAACTCCCCGGGGTAAACAGAGTACAGATTTCCATAGATGGTGACACAAATGTCACATATCGCGATAACGTCAGTTTGACGACGGTGTTTGACAGAAATTTGGATATTGTGGAGTAGAGAAAAAGAGGAGAAGGCATGCAGATAAGAAGACCGCTTTGTCTGCTTTCCCTTGTCTTTATACTGCTGGCGACAGCCTGTGTGTACAGCGGACAGGTGATAGAGGAGGAACTTCCCCCGGAGGGGGAGAGGATATCCCTGACCGGAATTGTCAGTGACAGGGAATACCGTGTCATGTTTGGCAGCAGAATTCCGGTGCTGTACATCAGCGGTGTAAAAGATGGGAGTGACGGACAAGTCATGTGTTATATGGCGGATGCGGGAGGCGATGATTCGCTTCCCGGGATAGGAGAGACCGTCAGAGTTTCCGGAAAAGTTTCCCGTTTTCGGGAGGCGGGCAATCCGGGGGAGTTTGATCTCAGAGAGTATTATCAGATCTTAAACATTTCTTACAAATTAAATCAGACAGAAATTCTTGAATGTTCAGGTTCCTGTTCCCTGTTAAAGGAAAAATTATTTCAGATAAAATCCAGATGCTGTGAAGTTCTGGAACAGATCTATCCGGAGAAGGAGGCCTCCGTGCTGAAGGCGATGCTGCTCGGGGACAAAAACGGTCTGGACGAGGAGGTGAAGGAGCTGTATCAGCTGAACGGGCTGGTACATATCCTGGCCATATCCGGGCTCCATGTATCGCTTTTGGGCATGGGAGTCTCCGGTTTCCTGAAAAGATGCAGGGTTCCGGTGTGGATGAGAGTGCCGGCGGCGGTGGGGATCATGTGCTGCTACGGGGTCATGACCGGGATGGGAGTTTCCACCTGGAGGGCTGTGTTTATGTTTGCACTGCATCTGGCAGCGGAACTGTTTGGCAGGACTTACGATATGCTGACGGCTCTGTCACTCGCTGCGGTTCTGATGCTGACCGGGCAGCCGCTGCTTGTCCGCCACAGCGGTTTTCTGCTGTCCTTCGGTGCGGTGCTTGGAATCGGAATCATACTTCCCTGGTGGAGGGAGGTGTTTGGAATGGATATCGTGTTTCCCCGGGGAAGAGGGGTGCCGGGGAAATTGACCGGATGGATCGTAGAAGGACTTTACCTGAGCAGCGGGATAGCGGTCGCTACACTGCCGGTCCTGTTTTCTTTTTACTATGTATTTCCGTTGTATTCTCTGCTTCTCAACCTGTACGTGATCCCGCTCATGAGTCTTGTGCTGGCCTTCGGGATACTTTCCATAGTCGGCGGATCCCTGTTGCCGGAGGCGGGATTTCTTTTCGGGATGCCGGATCGGCTCATTCTCGGAATTTACGAGGTTTCCTGCAGGGCGGCATTGAAACTGCCGGGCGGAATCAAAATCGGCGGGAAGCCGGAACCCTGGCAGATCGCGGCTTACTACGGGATTCTGCTGGCGCTCATTTTGCGGCATGCCTGGGCGGAGGAAAAAGCGGCGTCAGTGTCAGAGAAAGAGAGGGGGTCGTCGGCCGGGATTTGTCCGATGGGGCAGTGGCTGTTTGTGCTCGGAGCGCTCTGGCTGCTGCTTGTCCGTCCGGTCAGCGGATTTAGTGTGTCCTTTCTGGATGTGGGACAGGGGGACTGTATCGTGATGCGGAACGAAAACGGAAACTGCTATATGGTAGACGGCGGTTCTACCAGCAGATCCAAAGTCGGCCAATATCAGATCCTCCCCTTTTTGGAGAGTATGGGCATTGGGGAACTGGAAGCAGTTTTTGTGACGCACCCCGATGAGGACCACATATCGGGTATCGTGGAACTGATGGAGCAGACCGGATACGGCGTCAGGATTAAAAGTCTGATCCTGCCGGATGCCTCCGATGAGATAAAGAAGGAAAAGCTGGCAGAGTTGAGAGATCAGGCGAAGGAAAACAAAATCCCGGTCTACTATATCGGGCGGGGCGACGAGATGCAGGACGGGAAATTGAAATTTACCTGCATCGGTCCGAGAAAAGGACTTGCGACGGATGAAGTCAATGAGATATCCACCGTGCTGTATACGGAGTACGAAGAATTCAGAATGCTGCTGACGGGGGATGTGACCGGGGAACCGGAGCGGGAGCTGCTTGAGGAACTGTCGGGGAGGGATGCGCTGACATTGCTGAAGGCGGCGCATCATGGCTCGAAATATTCCACGCCCCGGGAGCTTCTTGAATTGACTGATCCGGTCTATGCAGTCATTTCCGCGGGGAGGGACAACCGTTACGGTCATCCCCACAGAGAGCTGACAGAGCGGTTGATGCGACAGGGATGTCATATTTATCAGACGCCGGAGGGCGGTGCGGTTACAGTGCGGGTGAAGGGCGGCCGGATCCGGGTGGAAGAGTTTTTAAAAGGAAAAGCAGGCGCTTGACAAAATTCGGGAGGGCGGTATCATGTAAGAGATGAGTCAAAATAGGGAAAGGATATCTTGTCATGCAGAGAATCACGGAGGATATTAAGACGGGACAGTTAAAACAGATATATCTGCTCTATGGGGAGGAGAGATATCTGATTCGCCAGTACAGGGACAGGCTTATAGAAGCGCTGTTAAACGGCGGCAGCGAGATGAATTTGAACCGGTATGAGGGAAAAGGGGTCATGGTGCCGGAGATCATTGAGATGGCGGAGACTCTGCCCTTCTTTTCTGACAGACGGGTCATAATATTGGAGAATACGGAGCTGTTTAAGTCGGGCGGGGATAAACTTTCGGAATATCTGAAAAATCCGGCGCAGAGCAGCAGTTTTATCCTGGTGGAGAGAGAAGTGGATAAACGGAGCGGCCTCTATAAGACGGTAAAAAAAGCGGGGTACGCGGCTGAGTTCGGCAGGCAAAAGGAAGAGACGCTGAAAAAATGGGTGTGCGGTATTTTGAAGAAGGAGAAAAAACAGATATCCTCCGAGACGCTGCAGCTGTTTCTGGACGGAACGGGGGACGATATGGAAAATATCCGCAGAGAGCTGGAAAAGCTGCTCTGCTACTGTATGGATAAGGACGTCATCGCTTCGGAGGACGTGAGGGAGATATGTGTGCCGCAGATACAGGACAATATTTTTAAGATGATAGGGGCTGTTGCGGACGGAAACGGGGAGAGAGCTTTGCAGTATTATTATGATCTTCTTGCCCTGAGGGTACCGGCCATGAAGATTCTGATTCTGATCACAAGACAGTTTAATCTGATGCTCCAGGTGAAAGAGTTGGCGGCAAAGGGATATCCCCAGGCGCTGATCGAGGAGAAAGTGGGACTTCGCAGAAACATCGGCGGAATCTATATCAGGCAGGCTTCCAGATTTAAGACGGATATTTTGAGGCGGGCTCTGGAGGATTGCGCGGAGACGGAACATGCTTTCAAATCGGGCCGGATAGGAGATCGGCTGAGTCTGGAGCTGCTTATCGTGAAGTACAGCAGCTTGAAAAAGAAGAGGGCGTAATGCAATGGTAATATTAAGGTAGCAGCGGGAGCCTGGAGAAAAATAGAATTCTCCGTCGCCGCGCTTTCGCTCCTTGAGAGTTTTATTTTTCTCCAGGCAGGCTGAGATGTTGATTTAAATGACATTGATTGCGCCTGCTTTTTTTATTTGTAGAAAATTATTTTGGACAAAATGGGGGGCTGTTTCGTCTAATAAGTATAAAGCTTTAAAACAGAGAGAACGTTCTTCACAGATGCGCCATGAAAACGATACGGCGGGAAGGGAGAAAAAAGGACAGATGGAACAGCTGGTGAGAAAAGCCATGAAACATAATAAGGAAGCGTTTGAAGATCTGATGCAGGGGTAGGCGCAGAGTATGTACAAGACCGCGAAGGCGATCCTGAAAAATGACGAGGATGTGCTGGACGCTATGCAGGAGACTGCGCTGACATGCTGGGAGAAGATTGGGACGCTGAGACAGGAACGCTTTTTTAAGACGTGGATGACAAGAATTTTGATCAACCACTGCAACGAGATATACAGGCAGAGAAGATATACGGTGTCTGATGAGATGATTCTGGAGGCGGAGACGCAGGAAAACGGTTATATCACGATGGAGTGGGAGGATTTTTTGAACGGTCTGGACAGGAAACACCGCACGGTAGTTATTTTATACTATGTGCAGGGATTTAAGACGAGGGAGATCGCGGAGATACTGAAGGTGAACGAGAGCACCGTGCGGAGCAGGCTGGCAGCGGCGAGGGATAAGATGGAGCGGCTGTATGAGCGGAGCAATGTGGTGAGCGGCAGAAAATTTATGAAGAAGAGTATCGGCTGAGAAAGGGCGGGTTTTGTATGAGCAGATTTGATGAGATGATAAACGGATTGAGGGACGATATGGTAATACCGGAGAATGTGTGGAGAGGGTATGTGCGGACTCTGGAGACATTGCCGGAGAAGGGCGACCGCGGAAGGTACAGCGGCAGATCGAAAAATAAATACGGAGACAAAAGAAAGAGAAAGGCGGCAGGGATGACAGTGTGGAAGGCGGCGGCGCTTATTGTCGGATCGGTCACACTGCTTGGAACAGGAGTCTATGCGGCGGAGAAATATTTCGGCATATTGGATTTTTTTGGAGGCATTGAAAACGAGAGCGCCAAAATTCCCGTGGAGGCGGAGGATCTGATCGTGCCGGTGACGCAGGAAGAACAGAAAGTGGAGAAGACCGCAGAGGGAATGCCGGTGGATTTTGCAGTGAAAGAGGCAATGTGCGACAGCGACAGCATCTATGTAGTGCTGGAGGCGAAGGCGAAGGAGACCGGGAAGTATTTCCTGGTGCCGGAGGATGCGATGGAGGAGGATCCTGTGAGAGACTGCGGGATCGACAGCGACATGAGTATCGGAGAGTATGCGTCGTCCAAAAATCTGGAGATAAAACATGTGAACGCGGGGATCGTGAACACGGATGAGCTCGGAATAGGCGCCTCCGCCATATATTTCCAGTCGGTGAGCGACGATGTGATGGATATCATGATCGAGAGCGGAAAGACGGAGAAGGAAAAGACATTGGATGTGTTGTGCGCCGGAATATTCTGGGATGAGACCATGGAGAGCATGGAGGATATTATGAGGACGGAGATCAGCTTTACACTGGCGGATATCAGCAACTCCACGGCGACGGCCTATGCGCCCTCGGGTTCAGCGGAAGTACCGGGGACAGGAGCTGTTATCGAGAGAGCGGAGGTGACGCAGACGGAGCTTGGCACTTATTTGGAAATTTTTTACAGGGATGACAGCGAAGACTGGAGCGCGATGCCCTGTTTCCGTCTGGCGGAAGACAAGGCGGGGGCTGACCTCCGGATCAGAATGGGTTCCGGTACGGAAATGCTGCAGGACGGGACATACCTGTGGAAGCTCAGCCTGGAAAAGATGGAACTCGGGGACAGTATCGAGCTGGAAGCGTACAATGAAGAGACAAAGGAGGTGTATGGAACGTTTGAACTGATGAAAGAAGTTAATTAAACAATAATGATAGAGCAGTATAATTAAAATAAACATCAACCTTCTTGTAGTATAATGTTTATATTACTATAATTAGGTTGATTTTTATTGTTGAACTATATTGTTTTTATATTGATTTTCATGAAAAAGTATTAGTAAAATTTAATATATGTTGATTAATGATATATAAAATGGTAAAATTATTCAGTATAAATTTTCAGATTTATACATATATGGGATTATGTTTATGAAAAAAATTATTATAGCATTAGAAGGTATAGATGGAGCTGGAAAAAGCACCATAATAAATTTTCTTGTTAATATATTAAAATCGGATGTTGCAGTTTATGCCAGAACCAGAAAAAGTGGTTTAATAGATAAAGTTGTCTCATGTAAATTTATGCGTAAGCATTATATGTTTCAGGTACCTATCTATATTTTTCTTAGTCATATAAATTTATTCAGAAGTAGATTTGATCTAAAAAAAAATAATATTCTAATAATGGATAGATGTTTTTTAAGTAATATTTGTTATTTTTTTCCGAAGTCTTTAAATGATCAAAAATTATTTAAAATACTAATGTTTTTTGAACCGAAATTTTTACCACAAAAAATTTTTGTTTTGGACGTTGCACCTTCGATTGCACAAAAAAGAGATATTTTCAAAAAAGATTTGGAGTGGTTGGTAAATACAAGGACAGCGTATTTAAATTCACAATATTCTAAGAATCTAAGCCACTATGATATAGAAGTACTTAGTGAAAAGGATCTTTTGATTTCGTCAGAAAAACAACTTGAATCAAAGGATGGCGACGGAATTTATATATACATTCAAGGTAATAAAGGTACTTTCAATAAAGAACTTCAAATTGGCAATGATTCTATTGATCTTCAAATTGGTGATGAAGCATATATTATGAATAGTGATTATAAATACATAAATACTTTATCAGAAGAGTCATTTGAAAAATTTTTTGAAAAAGTATCATTAAGTTTAGAAAAGGGTTATGACCTTAAACCGGGAGAAATATTATTTGTCAGTACTCTTGAAAGAATTCAGTTAATTGGAGATTTAACAGGCAGAGTGACTGGGCGTAGTGTGTTTGCAAGGATGGGGTTGGCTGTTCACTGTACTCAGGATAAATTTTCAAGCGGTATCAATTCTGTTGTTGGTTTACAATTAATAAATCATTCTAATAATGTATTGAAGATTTTTCCTTATCAGAAACTTGCGCAAATGATTATACATAAAACAAGCCCGATGGAAGTTCCTTATACAGGTTCTTTTTCGAGAGAATCTTCGTTTACTCTTCCGCTTGTTACGCCTAAAGATTTGAGTCAATATAGTGAACGTGACAAAAGTCTTATAGCACAGCATGTACCTAAGAAAAAGAATATGTTTCAACGAAAAAAAAGAACGCCGGAGTTAAATTCTTTATTTCAAGGAATAATTAGTGTTTTACTGTCTCTGGGAATAACATTGGCGGCGTTTTCAAATAATATTGTATTTACAATATTTTCTGATATTTTTCTTACAATATTGTTAATTATTGTAAACCTATATTTTTATTACATATCAAAAGATTCCGATAAGCCAACATAACTAAGGATAAAAAGGCTTTTTTGTTAAATTATTTCAAAAAAATCTATGTCTTTGAATAAATTCTATTTTTTGATATCCGCATTATAGTCCGGTTTATGGGACACTACTTTTGCTATATTAAGCATGACAAAACCGGCTTTTGGGGGTATACTAATAATGTCTGTGATATAAAAACGAGAAGCAGACAGAAAGAGGATTTGTATGACACAGCTTCCAAAACCAGGTGAAATTTATAAACACTTTCAAGGGAACTGCTATCGTATCATAACAGTGGCGATGCACACGGAAACCGGAGAAAAACTGGTCGTTTATCAGGCACTTTATGGAGACTACGGAGTATATGCGGAAGATCTTTCAGCGTTTATTAAACCTGTAGACAGAAATAAATTTCCATATATAACACAAAAAAAACAGTTCGAGTTGGTAGAAAGTGGAGCAATAATGCCTGTGCCAAGTGAAAGTTTCGTATGTGGTCGTAAAGATGAGGGTGTAGACTTACTTGATGAGAAGCAGTCCCCGGAGAAAGAGACGGAGTCAGGGATAGATCCCATGGTGTTAGCATACCTGGATGCCGGTACCTGCAAGGAGAAACTGCAGATACTGACGACCATGAAAGACAGGCTGACAGACGAGATGATCAACACAATGGCGATCGCCATAGATGTGGAAGTGAAGCCCGGCGACATAACGGAACGGTACGAGGAATTGAAATACTGTCTGGCTACCAGAGAACGTTTTGAGTGCAGAAGACTCCGTTAGCGCCAAGATAAGCGCGGAAAGGAGCAGGTATGGCATTTGATCTGGACAGCAGGCTGGTGATCGGGGTATCTTCGAGAGCGCTCTTCGATCTGTCGAAGGAGAACGAACTTTTTGAGAGGGAGGGCGTGGAGGCGTACTCCAGCTATCAGGTGGAGCATGAACATGAATTGCTGAGACCGGGACCCGGTTTTGCGCTGATCAGAGCTCTCCTCAATATCAACAGGATACCCGGGCAGGAGGGACGGGTGGAAGTGATCGTCATGTCCCGCAACAGTCCGGATACGTCGCTCCGGGTGTTTAACGCGATTCGGGAGTACGGACTTGACATTACAAGGGCGGCGCTGGTGAGCGGCGTGTCTCTCGCCCCCTATCTCGCGGCGTTTAAGACAGACCTGTTTCTGTCGGCTTACGAGGAGGATGTGCAGGGCGCTGTGGACAGCGGGATCGCGGCGGGGATCATCTGCGGGGAAGGGATTCACACCTATAACTGTGACGGGGATATCCGTCAGATCCGCATTGCGTTTGACGGGGATGCGGTGTTGTTTTCGGACGAGTCGGAGCAGATCTACCAGGAACAGGGGCTGGAGGCCTTTGAGAAAAATGAGAGGGAGAACGCGAAAAATCCGCTGCAGGCGGGACCCTTCGCAAAGTTTTTGAAAACGCTCTCCGATCTGCAGAGGGAGTTCCCGCAGGAGCAGGCGCCGATCAGGACTGCGCTTGTGACTGCCAGGAGCGCGCCGGCCCACGAGAGGGTCATACGCACGCTGCGAGCCTGGGGGGTCAGGATAGACGAGGCGTTCTTTCTGGGCGGGATCCAGAAGAAGGATATCCTGAAAGCGTTCGGGGCGCATATTTTCTTTGACGATCAGGCGGTACATACGGAGCCTGCCTCGGAGGTGGTCCCGGCGGCGAGAGTGCCTTTGCGGCATAAGAACAATGCGGATGAAAAGAAGGACATGGAAGAACGGAAAAAGGTACCGATATAGATGAAGTATGGACATATTAAAAAAGGTGTTTTTCTGTCCAGGCCGAACAGATTTATCGCTTGGGTGCGAGTGGATGGACGGGAAGAAAAAGTACATGTGAAAAATACGGGCAGATGCCTGGAACTGTTGAGAGAGGGAGCGGCGGTCTATCTGGAGCGGGCGGAAAATGCCGGGCGCTCCACTGCTTACGATCTTGTGGCGGTGGAAAAGGAGGGAAGAATTGTCAATATGGATTCTCAGGCGCCGAACAGGGCGGTGGGCGAGTGGCTCCTCTCCGGCGGGCTTTTTCCGAATGTGATATCGATGAAACCGGAGAAAACGTTCGGCGATTCGCGGTTCGACTTTTATGTGGAAGCGGAGGAGGCGGCGGGCGGTATCCGGAAGATCTATATGGAAGTGAAGGGCTGTACCCTGGAGGAGAACAGAGTCGGGAGTTTCCCCGATGCGCCCTCGGAGAGAGCCGTCAAACATGTGCGGGAACTGATCGCGGCAAAAGAAGCAGGTTACGAGGCTTACCTGCTTTTTGTTGTACAGATGGACCAGGTGGATTTTATGGTGCCCAACGTAAGGACGCAGCCGGAGTTCGGGGAGATCCTGCAAAAAGCGAGAGCAGCCGGAGTGCGGATCATAGCCAGGGATTGTCTCGTGACGGAGCATTCCATGGAGATAAGATATCCTCTTCCCGTATATCTTTCCGAGATGGACCGGATCCCTGTGCCTCTTCTCGCATGGTATGACAGGGGCAGACGAATCTTACCCTGGAGGGAGGATCCCACGCCCTACCACGTGTGGGTCTCGGAGATCATGCTGCAGCAGACCAGGGTGGAGGCGGTAAAGCCTTACTATGACAGATTTCTGAGGGAGTTGCCGGATATCCGGACGCTGGCGGAGGCGGAGGAAGAAAAGCTGCTGAAGCTCTGGGAAGGGCTGGGGTATTATAACAGGGTCAGAAATCTGCAGAAGGCGGCCAGACAGATTGTGGTTGACTATAATGGTCAAATGCCGCAGGAGTGGGAGGAACTGTGTAAGCTCCCCGGAATCGGCAGCTATACGGCGGGGGCAGTCTCCTCTATCGCCTACGGGAAAAGGATTCCGGCGGTGGACGGAAATGTGCTTCGCGTGCTTTCCCGGGTGATGGCGGACGAGAGGGATATTCTGGATGCAAAGGTAAAAAGAGCGGTGGAGCAGGAACTGTTTTCTGTGATACCGGAGGAGCGGCCAGGCGATTTCAATCAGGCGATGATGGAGCTGGGGGCTACGGTCTGCCTTCCGAACGGAAAACCGAAATGTGCGGAATGCCCGCTGGGGGAGTTCTGCAGAGCGTATGCGGCGGACCGGGTGCTCGAATATCCCAAAAAAAAGCCGAAAAGAGAGCGGAAAATAGAGGAGAAGACCGTGCTGATCCTGCAGGACGAGACCAGGGCAGCACTGACGAAGAGAGATGATAAAGGACTTCTCGCAGGCCTCTATGAATTTCCCTGTCTGCCCGGGAAAAAAAGTGGCGCCCAGGTGCTCGCCTGGCTCAAGGAACTGGGGTTTGTCTCCCTGCGCATACAAAAGATCGGTGAGGCAAAACATATTTTCAGCCACAGAGAATGGCATATGACCGGTTACCTTGTCAGGACGGACGGGCTGACGGACCAGAATGAGGCGGCTGCGAATGCCGGTTTTCTCTTTGTGGAAAAAGACGAAATTGAAAGAAACTACCCGCTGCCCTCAGCCTATGCGGCTTACGCGAAATATCTCGATATCGCGCAGGGAGCGGATGTGTTCAAAGAACAGGAGAAGAGAGGATGAAATTATTGTCGGTGGCGATACCCTGCTATAATTCGGCGGCGTATATGAGAAAGTGTATCGAATCATTGCTGAGCGGAGGGGAGGATGTGGAGATACTGGTGGTCAATGACGGCTCGACCGATGAGACGCCGGGGATCGCCATGGATTATGTGGAAAGGTATCCGCATATTGTAAAACTGATCAGCCAGAAAAACGGCGGGCACGGCGCGGCGGTCAACACGGGCATCCGGGAGGCCTCGGGTCTGTATTTTAAGGTGGTGGACAGCGATGACTGGGTGAAGGAGGAAGCCTACCGGGAGATACTGGAAACTTTGCGGCGGTTTGCCGGTTCCGGAGAAGTGCTGGATATGCTGATCAGCAATTTTGTCTACGAGAAGGTGGGAGAGCGCAATAAAGTAATGCGGTATCGTCATGCTCTGCCGAAGGGCGAACTGTTTACCTGGAAGGATGTGCGGCACTTTATGAAAGGGCAGTATATTCTGATGCATTCAGTTATATTCCGGACGAAACTGTTGCGGGAATGCGGCCTCATGCTGCCGGAGAAGACTTTTTATGTGGACAATATCTATGTGTTTGAGCCGCTCCTGAAGGTGAAAAACATGTACTATCTCGATGTGAATTTCTATCGCTATTATATAGGTAGGGAGGATCAGTCGGTAAATGAGTCCGTTATGATATCCCGCATCGATCAGCAGATCAGGGTGAATAAGCTTATGTTTGATTTCTATCATTCACATTTGTCGGAGATACAGACGGAGCGGCACAGGCGGCAGTATATGTATAATTATCTGGAGATCATCACTGTCATATCCACGATCATGCTGGCTATTTCCGGGACGGAGGAGGATTTGGAGAAGAGGAGAGAACTCTGGGAGTATTTCAAGGCGGAAAACAGAAGACTGTTTTGCAGACTCAGGTATGGATTCCTGTGCGGTTACACAAATCTGCCGGGACGGGGCGGGAGAAGAATTTCCATAGACGGTTATAAGCTGTGCCGGAGATTTTTCAAGTTTAATTGACAGCAGGCGGCCGGATGCCGCCTGTTGTCTTACCGGTTATATCAGGCTCATCATAAAGGAGAAACACCAGAAGAAATAGATGATGTAGATGAGCACATAGGCGACCGTATATAAAACGGGAACCAGTTTTTTCTGCTTAACGACATAGGCGCGCCAGATGAAATAGCCCGGTTTACAAAAAATCGTGAAAAGTATCATGCCGAGGATAGGATATCCTTTTTTGTGCACGTGCACGATATCGATGATGGCGAAAACCAGTACTGCCAGTCCGAGCAGAGAACTCAGTGTGGAGTATACGGAATATCCGGGAATGCCCGTGAAGGAATCCATCATATAGGAGTACAGCGACAGGTAATCCTGACCGGCCACGGAGTCGAAGTCCATGGAGGAAAATGTGGTGGTGATCAGGTTTGACGCGGCAAAAATACTGATGATGGCCGAGAGGGCGAAAAGCGCCATCATAATATAGTAAAAAATGTTGGAAACCGGTTCGGGAGCGGGCCTCGTCTGCTGCCAGGCCGCCTGCGGATTGGCGTAGGGCTGCTGGCCGTAATAACCGTAGGGCTGCTCGTTGTTGTAATCCGGGTTTTGTCCATAGTACGGCTGCCCGTAGTAAGGCTGTCCGCCGCCGTAATTGTTGTTTTGCCCGTAGTAAGGCTGTCCGCCGCCGTAATTGTTGTTCTGCCCGTAGTAAGGCTGTCCGCCGCCGTAATTGTTGTTCTGCCCGTAGTAAGGCT
>CANRWP010000048.1 GCA_947643595.1 uncultured bacterium
CAAGAAAAATTTAAGAGGGGGTGATACAAATTATGAAACGTAAAGAGAATTCTTTAGACAGTAAACGGTTGCTGACAGTTATTGAAAAATATTAATGAAGCATTGGAACTTTTAGCCTCCTATGATCACCAGACAATGAATGAAAGCCCTAATCCCCCAGCCAGGCAGGGGAGAATAGAGTAAGCAGTAGCGTAGAAGATGCCAATAAAAAGCCTGCTATGATACAATGAGAAAGGTGTTGCAAGCCAATCTCAAAGGATAGGAGGCGGTCCAAGTGGACAGTAGAAGTATAGTATGTTCGGATCACGTGCATTTATGTGTAAGTATTCCGCCAAAGATAAGCATATGGGAAGAGTAGTTAAATTTAGATTTGTGGGGATAGATGATGGGTTATTTAAGATTAGACGAAGTATGCGCTCTAAATATGGGGCAGTCTCCTTCTTCTGATTCATATAATCAGGAAGGAAATGGGATTCCTTTTTTTCAAGGAAATGCTGATTTTGGAGAGATGTATCCAATTACAAGAGTATGGTGTGATAAACCTACAAAGATTGTAAATAGGGGAACATTGCTTATTTCTGTGAGAGCACCGATTGGAGCATTGAATTTTGCAACTGAGAAATCATGTATAGGACGAGGGCTGGCAGGTCTTACAGTAAAAGCTGGATATGATTTGAAATATATATATTATGCGCTAAGATATAAAGAACAGGAACTTAATAATAGGGGGACGGGCAGTACATTTAAAGCTATTTCAAAATCTTCACTTGGAGAGGTTTTGATACCAGATATATCAATAGGAAAACAAAGGGATTGTGTTAAAAAGCTGGATTTAATTCAGAGAACGTTTGTTGATGAAAAGAAGCAAATAGTGCAACTGGATAGATTAATCAAATCCCGATTTATCGAGATGTTTGGAGATCCTTTTACGAATCCGAAGCGGTGGGAAAAAGGATTGTTGGGTGACGTATGTGACGTAAGAGACGGAACTCACGATTCGCCTCAATATTATAATGAAGGATATCCTTTGCTTACTTCTAAAAATATTACGAGTGGAAAAATAGACCTTAGTAATTGTAATTATATTTCTGAAGAAGATTTTATTAAAATAAATGAGCGTTCCAAAGTTGACATTGGTGACATCATTATGCCTATGATAGGAACAGTTGGTAAACCATTAATTGTAGATATTCAACCTGATTTTGCAATTAAAAATGTTGCGTTGATAAAGTTTGGTAAAGCAGTAAACGTTCGTAATATCTATATTAAGGCATTATTGGAATCCGATTACTTTGATAGATCTGTGATTAGTAAAATTCGTGGTGGAACTCAGAAATTTATTGCATTGGGCGATATACGGAAATTAGAGATTTTATTACCAACAATGGATATGCAGCAGAAATTTGAAGACTTTGCTATACAGGTAGATGGATTGAAAGTTACAGTACAAAAATCTTTAGATAAAATACAGTTATTGTTTGATTCACTGATGCAAGAATATTTTGGATGAAAGAGGGGGAAACAAATGGATACTTATTTACCATACATAGTTTCAGTTATTGTAGCAGTTATTTCTGGAGCTGTAAGTTGCTTACTGGCAACTAAAAGTGCAAAAAGCAGTTTGGAAGCAATAAAAGAAGCCAACAAACATGATATAGAAAAATTGATGGAACAGCATAAAATCGATATTGATTCATTGGAGCGAAAACATGCAATGGAACTGGAGAAGATTAATTTAGAGCATCAGCTTCAAATGGAACGAAACCAAAAGGAGTTTGAAAATCAGTTGGGTGGAAATATGATGAGTACTGTGCTAACAGAAGCAATGAAAATGCCTGTAATCAGACAGCAAATTTCTAACGGTATAAAATCCGGAAACAAAAATCGAAAATGAGGTAACCATCATGACCAACTTCGACCACTTAAAATCACAACCGCAATTCCATATCTTTGCTGATGTGGCCATATCCGCGGAGAAGATCATACATATTGATCCAGAGGCAACCGTGATCAACTGCCGCAGGTCTATGGAGTTTGCCATCAAATGGATGTATTCTGTAGATAAATCATTGACCATGCCATACCGGGATAACTTGCTCAGTCTGATGCACACGGACGAGTTTAAGGGTATTGTGGAAGATAATCTTTGGCACAGGTTGGATTTTATCCGGCGCATGGGCAACAGTGCGGCGCATACTGGCAGGAAAATTACTTTTGATCAGGCAGCGTTATGTTTACAGGACTTGTTTATTTTTCTTGATTTTATCGCCTGTTGTTATGCGGACGATTATGAACAGCGGGAGTATGACGTACGGCTTTTGAAGGACGGGCAGGATAAGTCTCGGGCAGTGCTTTCAGAAGAATTTGCGGATATCGATCTGAAAGCTTTGATAGCGGAAAACAAAGCGCTGAAAGAAGAACTGACTGGCAGACGCGAGAGGCAGATATCCGAATACGTATCCAGGCCTCTGGATCTGTCGGAATATGAGACAAGAAAAATATATATCGATTCCATGCTGGAGGATGCCGGATGGACAGAAGGTAAAAACTGGATCAATGAAGTAGAAATTCCGGGAATGCCGAATAAGTCGGAAACCGGTTACGCGGATTATGTACTGTATGACGATGCTCATAAACCGTTGTCTGTCATTGAGGCAAAGCGGACCTGTGAGGATGTGTCGAGAGGACGCCAGCAGGCAAAGTTGTATGCTGATTTGCTGGAAAAAAAGTATGGAAGAAGACCGGTCGTATTTCTTACAAACGGATTTGACACCAGAATTATAGACGGAATATATCCGGAGAGAAAGTGCGCATCCGTTTATTCCAAAAGAGATTTGGAAAAATGGTTTAATCTGCTTAGCATGAGAACCGATCTGAAGAATATTGTTGTCAACAGGGATATTGCAGGACGCTATTATCAGGAAGGTGCGATTAAGGCGGTCTGTGACAGTTTTGGGGAGAAAAACAGAAGAAAGGCATTGCTTGTTATGGCGACAGGTTCTGGAAAGACCAGAACAGTGATCGGACTGTGTGATGTGCTGTTGAGGGCAGGATGGATAAAAAATATACTGTTTCTGGCGGATCGCAATGCACTTGTCATGCAGGCAAAGCGCAGTTTTGTGAACCTGCTGCCTGATCTGTCCTGTACAAATCTGTGTGAGGAAAAGAATGATTGCAAAGCGCACTGCGTTTTTTCCACTTACCAGACGATGATAGGTTTCATAGACAATGCCAGGGATGAGGACGGAAAAATCTTTTCCTGCGGACATTTTGATTTAGTGATATGCGATGAGGCGCACAGGTCTATCTATCGTAAATACAGAGATATATTTACTTATTTTGATGCGCCGCTGATCGGGCTTACCGCTACGCCGAAGGATGAGATAGATAAAAATACATATTCTGTTTTTGAGCTGGAAAATGGTGTGCCGACATACGGTTACGAATTGGCGCAGGCTGTGAAGGACGGATATCTGGTAGATTTTCAGTCTGTGGAAACGACGTTGAAATTTGTGGAACAGGGTATCGTGTATGATGAATTGTCTGAGGAAGATAAGGAAGCTTATGAAGGCGCTTTTGTAAATGATGAGGGAGAAATTCCCGAAGCAATCAGTGCTTCCGCGCTGAATACATGGATATTTAATGAAGATACGATTCGCAAAGTTTTACATATTCTGATGACTGACGGACTGAAAACAGAATATGGCGGAAAACTTGGGAAAACAATATTGTTTGCGAAGAACCATGATCACGCGGAAAAAATATATGAGATATTTCACAGAGAATATCCGCATTTGCCGAACGAGTATGTAAAAGTTATAGATAATCATACCAGCTATGCGCAAAGTGCTATAGATGAGTTCTCAGATCCGGTTAAACTGCCGCAGATTGCCATATCAGTAGACATGCTTGATACGGGGATAGATGTGCCTGAAATTTTAAATCTTGTATTTTTTAAAAAAGTGATGAGCAAGGCAAAATTCTGGCAGATGATAGGCCGTGGGACAAGGTTGTGCCCGGGCTTAATAGACGGCAATGATAAAGAAAAATTTTATATTTTTGATTTTTGTGGTAATTTTGAATTTTTTCGCATGGGAAAAGGGAAGCCGACGGCAAATATGATGGCATTGCAGGGAGCGGTTTTTAATCTGGAGTTTCAGATTGTGTATGAATTGCAGAATATAGAGTGTCAGACAAAACAACTGATTGCTTACAGAGATAGACTCGTGGAATGGATGAGCGGAAAAGTATCGGAACTTAACCGTGAAAATTTTGCGGTACGCCAGCATTTAAAATATGTGGATTTATATGCTGACGCAGAGAACTATAAAGCATTGACTTATGAGGATACGCTGTTAGTCAGGGAGGAGGTTGCTCCCTTGATTTTGCCGGACGGAAGCGAGACCAGCGCAGTGAGATTTGATGCCCTGATGTATGGGATAGAACTGGCCTGCCTGGCAGGTAAAAAATATGTGCGAGCGCGCGGCGATCTGATGAAACGCGTCAGTGCCATTGCAGGTATAGCCAATATTCCGGAGATACAGATGAAGTCAGAACTGATCCAAAAGATTTTGCATACCAGATATGTGGAAGATGCGGGTATCGAGGAATTGGAGTATATACGTGAAGAATTGCGTGATCTGATGAAATATATACCGCAGACATCAAAAATAAAATACGTGACAGACTTCACAGATTCCATTCTGTCGCAGGAATGGAAGGATTCGGAACTTGACAATGATGACCTGGCAAACTATAAAGAGAAGGCAGAGTTTTATATCAGGCAGCATCAGGATCACTTTGTGATTGCGAAACTGAGGACCAATCAACCGCTGACGGGGAGAGATGTAAAGTCGCTTGAAGAGATTTTGTGGGGCGAGCTGGGGACGAGAGAGGACTATGAAAAAGAGTATGGGGAAAAGCCTCTCGGAGAGTTTGTTCGGGGAATCGTCGGACTTGATATGAATGCGGCAAAAGAGGCGTTTTCGGAATATTTGAATGAGGCGGGGCTGGACAGCAGACAAATTTATTTTGTAAACCAGATTGTCGAGTATATTGTCCATAATGGATTGATGAAAGATATGTCTGTTCTGCAGGAAGCGCCATTTACAGATAAAGGAAGTGTGGCGGAAATTTTTACGGACTTGAATGTCTGGATGGGAATCAGGAAAGTGATTGAGCAGATCAATGCGAATGCGGTAGCGTAAAAGAAGAGCGAAAGGTATTGCAACGGACAAAATCCGCAAGTTGAGGGTGGAATTTCATTCCACCCGATTCGCCCGCCCGGAAAAACTGCTGTCCCCATCCAGGCTTTCCTGAAACTGTTTTTCTCTCTCCACGGCGTCCTCGCTGGCCAGATCCATGTATTTGATAAAGACGTCTTCCACGGACATCCGTTTTTCCATCGCGATTTCCTGCATAACGGGTCGGAGTTTCTGGAGCTGGAAAGAAATCGGCGTCTTCTGAGGGTCGGTGTCAAAATCCTTCAGGGCCTCATCGGCATATTCTCTGATTCTGGTGAACATTTCTCTTTCTTCGCTTGTCATACGATCAATCTCCTGTCAAACTGTATTTAAACTTTTACAACTCTTTTATTATTTTATCACCGAAATATTGTGTTGCAAAGCATATTTTGTTAAACTGATGATAATAACGTGAAAGATAAGGCAGGAACGGATATGGCTGATATCAGAATGTTCCGGGCGGTGCGTCCCGTTCCGGAAAAAGTGGAAAAGATCGCGGCGCTTCCCTACGATGTGTACAACAGAAAAGAGGCGATAGAGGTTGTAAAGAAAAGTCCGGATTCTTTTCTGGCGATCGACAGAGCAGAGACCTCTTTCGACGAGAGCGTGGATACCTATGACGAGCGGGTGTACATACGGGCGAAAGAGTTGCTGGATGGACGGATAGCGGCGGGGGATTTCGTGGCGGAAGAGGAGCCCATGTATTATATATACGCGCTCACCATGGAGGGGCGCACTCAGCACGGTTTTGTGGCGTGTGCGTCCATAGACGACTATGAGAGCCAGGTGATCAAAAAACATGAAAATACGAGAGAGGATAAGGAGCAGGACAGGATCCGCCATGTGGATACCTGCGATGCTCAGACCGGCCCGATCTTTTTGGCGTACAGGCAGACAGGGACGCTGCGGACGATCATGCAAAAAAAGACGGCACAGGATCCGCTCTATGACTGGGTGTCCGAAGACGGCATCCGGCATCAGGTGTGGCAGGTGGCGGACGGAGAGAGTCAGGGAGAAATCAGAGAGGCTTTCGCCGGGATGGATGCAGTCTATATCGCGGACGGCCATCATCGCTGTGCCTCGGCGGTGAAAGTCGGTCTGAAACGCCGGGCGCAGCATCCGGGCTATACGGGGGAGGAAGAGTTTAACTTCTTTCTGTCGGTACTGTTTCCGGAGGAGGAGCTTCGGATTCTGGATTATAATAGAGTATTGAAGGATCTGAACGGGATGAGCGCGGGGGAGCTGCTGCAGAAGCTGGAGACGGATTTTGCAGTGGAGAAATTGTCTGGTATTTACAAACCGACAAAGAAGGGAGAATTTTCTCTGTATCTGGAAGAAAATTGGTATAAACTGACCGCAAAGCCTCACTGTTTTTCGGAAGATCCGGTGGAAAATCTGGATGTCTCCATTTTACAGTCCAGGGTTTTTGCGCCGCACTTCGGCATTGAGGATCCGAAAACGGATAAGCGGATCGATTTTGTCGGGGGGATCAGGGGGCTAAGCGAACTGGAGAAAAGATGTCGGGAAGACTGCAGGGCGGCCTTTGCGCTCTATCCGACAGATATTCAGGAACT
The DNA here is from genome assembly GCA_947643595.1 of uncultured bacterium. Classification (GTDB taxonomy): domain Bacteria; phylum Bacillota; class Clostridia; order Lachnospirales; family Lachnospiraceae; genus 1XD8-76. Next base: position 6,818 of record CANRWP010000048.1, read on the forward strand.
TTTTGCGGTGGCTGACGCGGGACGTCTGATGCCGCCTAAACCCAATTGTTTTGAGCCGACGGGGCGGTGGGGTTTATTTATCCATTCGATCCGCTGCGTTTTATAAACCGCACTTAAACAAAAAATCATCATAAAGAAACGACAGGAGGGGGAACATGCAGGAAAAATTGTATAAGCTAATGGATTGGGGATTTATTGAAGGGATCATATACTCGGAGGAGGATAATCCGCACCGGATACTGGGCGTGCACCGCATGGGTGCCAATCTGGTGTTTCAGACATTTCAGCCGGGAGCCGTTTCGGTCAATGTGCTTTTGCGGGAAGAAAAAAAGATTTTGCCGATGGAAATGGTGGATGAAGTCGGATATTTCGCGGCGATGATGTTTTACCGCAAGATCGGTGCCTACCAGTACGAAGTATGTTATGAGGATGGAAAAAAAGTGATCGTGGAGGACGCCTACCGGTTTCTGCCGCAGATAAGCGCATCGGACACGGACAAGCTGGAGGCGGGGATTCATTATACGTTGTATGAGAAGCTGGGGGCTCATCTGACAGAGATTGGCGGCGTGAAGGGATGCGAGTTCGCCGTGTGGGCGCCGAACGCTCTGCGGGTCTCTGTGGTCGGGGATTTCAACGGCTGGGACGGACGCGTACATCAGATGCGCAGGCTGTGGGAAAGCGGTATTTTTGAGATCTTTGTGCCGGGGGCGAAAGAGGGAGACTGCTATAAGTTTGAGATGAAGGTGAAGGGAGGGCTGACCTATTTGAAGACCGATCCCTACGCTTTCGGAACGGAGGGAGGCGGAGATTTTGCGTCGGTGATCTGTGACATCGGAAACTTTGAATGGCATGATGAGAAGTGGTTAAAAGAGCGGAAAGAAAGACAGGCTGAAAATGCGCCGCTCAATATTTTAGAAGTGTATCCCGGAAGTTTTGCCGCCCAGGGAAAAGAGGGGGAGGAGGCAGCTCTTCCGCTGACATTCCGCGAGATGGCCGGGCAGCTTATTCCCTATGTGAAAGATATGGGGTACACCCATGTGGCGTTTATGCCGGTGATGGAGTATACGCCGGAGGATCCCTGGGGATATGAGACCTGCGCGTATTACGCGCCGACTTCCCGCTGCGGCACTCCGGCGGATTTCCAGTATCTGACGGACAGGCTGCACCAGGAGGGGATCGGAGTGATCCTGGACTGGGTGCCCGGATGGTTTCCGAAATATAACGAAGGACTTTCCGATTTTGACGGGACCTGCCTTTACGAACATCTGAATGAAAAAAAGAAGAATCATGCGTTCCGAAATGTGAGACTGTACAACTATGGGCGCTGCGAAGTGAAAAATTTCCTGATCGCGAACGCCATGTTCTGGGTGGAGAAGTACCATGCGGACGGTTTGCGCATGGTCTCGGTGGACAGTATGCTCTATCTGGATTACGGCAAGGGTGAAGGGCAGTGGCTTCCCAATATGTACGGCGGGAACGAAAATCTGGAGGCGATCGAGTTCATCAAGCATCTAAATTCGATGATGAAGAAGAGAAATTCCGGGGTGCTGATGATCGCGGAGGAGTATTCCGCTTGGGCCGGAGTGACAGGGGAACTGAAGAAGGACGGACTGGGATTCGATTACAAGTGGAATACGGACTGGACGAAGGATTATCTGGAGTATATCAAGTATGATCCCTATTTCCGCGCGCATCACCAGGAGGAGCTGACATTGAGCATGGTATATGCCTACAGCGAAAAGTATATTCTGCCCTTTAGCCATGAGATCATGTCGGAAGCGTCTCTGTACCAGAGAATACCGGGAAAAGAGGAGAGCAAACTGGCGGGTCTGCGGCTGACCTATGCATATCATATGGCGCACCCCGGTAAAAAACTTCTGTTTATGGGACAGGAGATCGGAGAGAGAGAGTCCTGGCAGACTGACAGAGGGATAGATTGGGCAATCTTACAGGAGGAGGGACACGAAGGGCTGCAGAATATGGTCAGGGAGCTGAACCGTTTTTATCTGGCGCATCCGGCACTGTATCAGGAAGATCATAAGTCATCCGGTTTTCAGTGGGTGGACTGTATCGACCACGAGAACTGCAAACTGACCTTTATCCGAAAGGCCGGGAAACCGAAGACCGGAGTGGAAGAGCTGTTTGTGATCTGCAATTTTGCGGGCGTGGACAGAGAAGTACAGATCGGCGTGCCCCACGCAGGGAAATACAAGGAGATTTTCAATACGGATGACGTGCGCTACGGCGGGGAAGGCTATATCAATCCGCGGATGAAAAAGGCGGCGGAGAAGAAAGAAGACGGATGCGAGTGGTCCATCAAAGTGAAGATGGCGGCGCTTGGCGTCAGCATCTGGCAGGTGACGGTTTAAGAGGATCAGAAAGGAGTCGCGGAATTGGAAAACAGTGAACTGATGGAAGGAATTACGGAGATAGCGGAAGGGAATTTAAGGCCGGGTGTGATCGAGGGGTTTCTGGAAGAACTGCCGTCGAAAGCGCTGAATCTGGGTGTGAAGGTGCTGCTCTGCGTGCTGCTGTTTCTGATAGGCGTGCGGCTGATCAGCCTGTTTCGGAAGATGCTGCAGAGATCCATGCAGAGAGCCGGGGCGGAGGAGGGTGTGCGTTCCTTTGTGGATTCCTTTGTAAAAGCGGCTCTGTACGTGCTGTTGATCTTTATGATGCTTTCCTGGTTCGGGGTGGACACGGCGAGTATCGTGGCGCTTGTGGGTTCCGCCGGCGTGGCGATAGGCCTTGCCATTCAGGGAAGCCTCTCCAACCTGGCGGGCGGCGTGCTGATCATGCTGTTAAAGCCCTTCAAGGTGGGGGATTTTATCAAGGAGGACACCCACGGCAATATGGGCACGGTGACGGAGATCCAGATCTTTTATACGAAGCTGAGCACGATAGACAATCAGGTGGTGATCCTGCCAAACGGCAGTCTCGCCAACACGAGTCTGACTAACGCTTCGGGCAATAAGGAACGCCGCATGGATGTGCAGGTGGGAATCTCCTACGGCGCGGATATGAAGAAAGCGAAGGAGGTGCTGTTCTCCCTGCTGGAAGAGAACGAGAAGGTTTTGAAGGAGCGGGAGTACAGGGTTTTTGTGGAGGAGCTGGCGGACAGCGCCGTGATCTTAAATATGCGCTGCTATTTTGCCCAGGAGGATTTCTGGGAGGAGAAGTGGCGCATGACGGAGGAGGCGAAGCTGGCGCTTGACGCGGCGGGCATCGAGATCGCTTATCCGCAGCTGGATGTGCATGTGAGGTGAATGGCGTAAAATAATAATTAAAATAATTATTTTAAAAAGAAGGACTTATTTACAAAAAATAGTCTTTCTTTTTTGTTGAAACGCTGAAAATGGTGTAATATAGCGTAAATATGTTGACCAGGGCGCATCCCGGGGATATAATTAGCCTACAAAAGAAATAATTATTTCGAGCCATTATATTGATACTGAAAGGAATAAAAGTATGGTAAGTATTAAAGAAGTGGCAGCTTTGGCCAAAGTTTCTGTACCAACTGTTTATAAAGCATTCAGCAATACGTATTATACCAGCCCGGAGATCAGGAAACGGGTTTATGAAGCAGCCAATGAATTGGGCTATGTTCCGAAATCTATGAAAGAGGAAAGTAAACAGAAAGAACCGAGAACGTTGGCGGTGTTTTTGGATCAGATCGTAAATCCGTTTTATAGTCGTATGCTGGAGGAAGCAACAAAGCAATTAGAGCATATGGGTTATCGTTTAATGGTGATGTTTAATGACGGGAAATGTGCCACAGAGAAAATAAATTTTGAACTGGCGCTTTCGCATAAATGTGACGGTATCATTTTTGTACCGGAACCGGATGGAGACAAGGAGTTTGTCAGCACATTGGCAGATAAAAATTTTAAAATGCTGCAGCTTTTCAGAACAGTTCATCCGCAGTTGGATACACTATTGATTGATGATCAGCTCGGGACTTATCTGGCAGTGAAACATTTGATTCAGAGCGGACACAGGAAGATCATGCTGATCAGTAAAACCAATTCTGCAATCATTAAGAGGGAAGTCGGATATGAGTGGGCATTCGAGGAGGCAGGTTTTACGATTGATGAAGAATTTCTCTATTTGATGGGATACACCGAGTGTAATAAAGAAATGATTAAACAAAAGGTGAAGAAAATGGAGCCCACGGCGATTTTATCTGTAGGGGAGAATACCAGCATCAATGTTTTGCAGGCTTTAAAAGAGATGAATCTTTCCATACCGGAGGATGTGAGCCTGATTATATATGACGATTTGGCCTGGGCGGCTCCCTGTGGAATCACGACAGTGGCCCATTCTTATGAGACGATCGCGAAATTGATGGCAGATATGATAGACAAGCTTTTTCATCCCGAAAAAAAGGGGGGAGAGACTGCCGCGGCCAGAATTGTTCTGGATCCTTTGTTGATCGCCAGAGATTCAGTAAAGATCATAAAATAAGAGGAGGAAACAATGTTCAAGAAAATAAAAAAGATGGTATGTTTGAGCCTGACAGTAATGATGGCGACGGGAATAACAGCCTGCGGACAGACGGATGAAATTCTGGAGGAGGACAGTGCGATAGAAAGCAGTGTGGAAGAAGATGCCACAGAAAAGTACCACTTTGTTTTTGCGGAGCATGTGGCAAATGTAAAGGAGCAGGCGCCGCAGGTATACGCAGTCGTACAGGCCTATATGGACAAAAATCCGAACGTGATGATAGAGTTGCAGGGAACATCTTCGGATGAGCAGATTCGGAATATTAAAATGGCAGCGCAGAATGACTCTCTTCCGGAATTATTCTGGATGGAGCAGGGCGGAGCTGTAGAACTTGCGGAGGCGGGCTGTCTGGCCGATCTGACGGAGGATATCATGGAAGATGAAGACTTTGTGAACGGCTTTCTTCCGGGAATGTTGGATTCTCTGAAAATTGACGGTAAAGTTTACGGTATTCCGTGCGAACTGCAGTCAAACGGCATCTGGCTTAACAAGGCGCTGTTCGATGAATATGGTCTGGAAATGCCGCAGAGTTATGAAGATTTCATAGAGTGCTCAAAGGTTTTTAAAGAAAACGATGTGATTCCGATGGCACAGGGCGCAAAAGACACCTTCACAGCATGGGCATTTGAAAATATGCATTGCCGCTATGGTTTTTATGACCATATTGATGGCATTATCGATGGAACAGATAAGTGGAACAATGAAGATTATCTGAAATTCTATGAAAAACTCGCAGATATGAGAGACAATGGAGTATTCCCGGAGAATGTGTCCACAATGTCTTACGATCAGTCAGTTGAGGCTTTCCTCGGAGGAAAGGCAGCAATGTTGAACTCCGGAGTGTGGGATACCAAGAAATTTGACCAGAGCGATTTGGCGGAAAATATATATTATTGGTGGGGACCTGTCTTTTCTGACGGTGTCGGAACGCAGGAAGTTTCCATGAAGGCACCGGCACATCCGTATTGTGTGTCCGCTCGTGTACAGGAAGAAGATCCGGAATTGTATGCGGTTATTATCGACTTTCTGAAGTTTTACTATGGGGCAGAGGGAACCGCAATTATCGCAAAAGACAACCAGAGTATTCCTGTCACAAAATATGATGGAGAGATAGATGCGGATTCCTATCCGGTATTTGCCAGAGTCATTGAGAAAATGAATGACGATTGGGAGAGCCCGGCGGCCTGTCCGGATATGTATATTGACGGACAGCTGATCAACCAGTACCGCGAGAGCATGATTGGTGTGGTGAATGGGATCTATACACCGGAGGAAGCTTTGGATTATATGGACGAACAGCAGAGCATGATTGAATAAAAATTATATGGAGACTGTAATGAAGTTTCTGACATTACAGTCTCAGCTTATTTGAACAGGGAGGAAAATATATGCGTTGGTTTAGCAACAAGAGAACTAAAATAATAATGCTTGCACCGGTTATAATTTTGTTTTCTGTATATATTGTGATTCCAGTAGCGATGGCATTCTATTATAGTTTTACAGATTTTTCCGGGATCGGAAAACCGAATTTAATTGGTTTTACCAATTATGTAAGGCTTTTTAAAGACAAGGTATTTTATACTGCCTTGAAAAATACAGGGATTATTCTGCTGCTCTCTATTTTACTGATCGTCCCCGGAGCTTTCGGACTTTCCCTTCTTTTAAACAGAAGTATGAGAGGAAATAAGCTGGCGCAGTCGTTGTGTTTTTCCCCTAATATTATCAGTCCGATTCTGGTCGGACTGATCTGGGTATTCATCTTGGATCCTAAAATAGGATTGATCAATGCGGCTCTGAGAGCGGCGGGAAGCCTCTCGCAGCCGGAATGGATCGGGGGGAGGGTATTGACGCCCTACTGTGTAGCCGTTATTTTTCTGTGGCAGACGTTGGGGTATAATGCAACTATCTTTCTGGCCGGGATTCGCGCGGTGCCGCGGGAGTTATATGAAGCCGCCGAAATCGATGGGGCCGACAGTGTGCAAAGACTTCAATATATTACCTTGCCGATGATCAGACAGACGATCGTGATCGTCATGCTTTTAGTGATTACGGGGTGCTTTAAAATTTTTGAGACGGTATACCAGCTGACGAACGGAGGACCGAATCATTTATCGGAAACGCTGGTGACTTATATGTATTATTCAACGTTTACTTCATCGAGGTATGGGTACGGTATGAGTATTGCGGCGATCGCCTTTTTGTTTTCGGCGGTATTTGCGGTTTTATATATTTACTTTGCGAAAGAAAATGTGGGAGGTGATGCGCAGTGACAATGGAGAAAAGGAATCACAGAGTGCGGCATATGGTTCTTACTGCCCTGACAATACTGATAACTGTGACCATAATGATTCCGTTTATCTGGCTGGTTATTCTGTCATTCAAAACCAATACGCAGATTATGAATGAGCCGTTTTCTCTGCCGGAAGCCTTTAGTCTGGAAAACTATTATACGGCCTTTAAAGTCCTTCCTCTTGTGAGTATGTATAAGAATACAATAATTATTGCGGTTTTTACGGAGGTTTTGTGTCTTGTAGTGACTTTTACAGGTGCGTTTGCCCTGACGAGGCTGACCTACAAAAACAGGAAATTACAGAATGGCCTGTATTTGTTTCTGATTTCCGGGCTGATGATACCGATATATATTTTGCTGTTTCCGATTTATCGCATCAATATTCAACTGAAATTAGTGGGAAAATATATTTCTGTGATTCTGCCTCTTGCGGCCTCCTCGATTTCTTTTAATATACTGATGTTTGTCGGTTTTATGAAAAGCTTTCCCTCGGAGCTGGAGGAGGCGGCGATTATTGATGGGTGCAGTCTGCCGAAATTGTGCTGTAAGGTGACGATTCCTCTGTTGAAACCTGTATTGACCACGGTGACAGTGTTCAATCTGCTGTATGTGTGGAATGAGTTTCCGCTGGAAGTCACATTGATCCAGAAGCCGGCAATGAGAACAATCTCCATGGGGGTATCCATGTTTCGAGGGCAATACAGTATTGACTATGGCGGACTGGTTGCGGGAACACTTATTATTTTGCTTCCCCAATTGATTTTTTACGGAATTTTTCAGAAAAATTTAGTGGAAGGCATTACAGCGGGAGCTGTGAAAGGATGAAATTTTATTTTTGATCAGGAAAGGACAATATTGTGATGAAACATAGACCAGAGTATCATTTTTTACCGGAAAAAAACTGGATGAACGATCCGAATGCAACGATTTACTTTAAAGGCGTGCATCATTTATTTTACCAGTATAATCCGACAGACTGGCATTGGGGAAATTTGCATTACGGACATGCTACCAGTGAAGATCTGCTGCATTGGAGAGAAGAACCGATAGCAATGTACCCGGCGCTGGAGAGAGGAGAGACTCATTGTTATTCGGGGTGCAGTTATATTAATCAGGATCAGATCGAACTGTTTTACACAAGTGTGGGGCAGGGGGAGAGATGTCAGCATAGCGGTTCACAGCAGTGGGTTGCAACAACGAAGGATGGAGTGACATGGAAACAGATTGAGGAAAATCCGGTTATTCAAATGTCGGATTCTCCGCATATAAAACTGACCGAGTGGAGGGATCCGTTTGTATTTTATTGGAAAGATGAAGTATATGCGCTGGTGGCGGGAATTGTCGATGACGAATATGGAGCAGTCCATTTGTATAAGACGAAAGATTTCAGAAAGTGGGCTTACATACGCGAATTTATGAGAAATACCTGTAAAAAAGAAGTTATGGAATGCCCGAATCTCGTTGTTTTCGGAGACAAAGTTTTATTTATCTATTCTATTTGGGATATTCGTGTGTTGAGATGGTTTGTGGGAACGCTGGACGACGGGATGTGTTTTCACGTTTTGAATCAGGGCAGTGTGGACTACGGTGATTTTTTTGCATCTCAGATATCTTTTGACGGGAAAGGGAGAACACTTATGTGGGGGTGGCTTCGTGAGGATCCCCGCCGTGGTTTGTATACAGACGGAGAATGGTCGGGAGTGCAGGCAATTCCCCGTGTCATCTCTATTAACGAGAAGAATGAACTGGTCATGGAACGTCTTCAGGAATTTGAGACTTTGAGAAAAAGTGAGGAGGTTGTGCGATTAAAAGATTTTAGCGGAAAGAAAGAGTTTGTGACAGAAAGTTTTGCTGCGGAGGTTTGTGGTACCGTACGTTCAAGGGATGTTTTTTCTGTCAAAGTGCTGGCGGATCAGGAGGAAAAAGAATATACTGAAATTGTATTTAATCCGAGAGAGGGCACTTACTATGCACCGATGGAGGAAAGCAGCCTCTTGAAAGAGGTTGACAAACGCCCTATTCTGGGTTATTTTGAAAAAAATGAAGAAGGAAGAGTGGATCTGGATATCCTGATCGATTGCTCCGTAATAGAGATTTTTGTGAACAGAACTTCCTGTATGACGCTTCGTGTGTATCCGACGTTGGAAGGAAATCAAATATCTGTTGAGACGAGAGGAAATATTTGCGAAGCGGAACTGGCGGTCTATCGGATTGGACTGTAAAATATAAAATTTATACAAGGGAGAAATTGACATGAGAGCAGGATTTATTGGCGCGGGCGGTATCGCCCGGGAAATGGCTATTACAATGCGAAAGCTGGAAGATCCGGAGCAGGTGGCCGCAGTTATGCGGCAGATGCGACAACCGAATGAAGAAAGAGAGAATGCATGGGATGATATCCCGGAGATAGAATGTACGGCAGTGGCGGCAAGGGATCTGGAGCGGGCAGAGTCATTTGCCGGAACTTATGGATTTCGCAAAGCCTATGGAAGCTATGAGGCGCTTCTGGCGGATCCGGATATCGATCTGGTTTATATCGCATTGCCCCATTCGCATCATTGCCGATGGACGAAAGAGGCTTTGACGGCAGGAAAACATGTACTGTGTGAAAAGGCTTTTGCCCTGAATGAGGAAGAGGCGAAGGAGATGGTCGATCTGGCGAAGGGGAAAAATCTCCTTCTTGCGGAAGCGATCTGGACAAGATATATGCCTTCCAGAAAAATAATTGAGGAGATTATTCAGAGCGGGGAGCTCGGAAAGATTTATACGGTTTCCGCCAATTTAGGATATCCGGTTTTCATGAATGAGCGAATGTTCCGACCGGAACTCGGAGGGGGAGCGCTTCTTGATCTGACAGTGTATCCCCTGAATTTTGCGAGTATGTTTCTGGGAAATGATATCAGAGGAATCTCTGCCTCCTGTATATTGGATGATCACGGTGTGGACGGGCAGAATCAGGTTATGATGGCGTATTCCGACGGAAAGATGGCGTCGCTTTTTGCGAGCATGTTTACTTTGACAGACCGTGCCGGGTGGATCTATGGAGAAAAAGGGAATCTTGAAGTACAGAATATCAATAATCCGGAGGCGATAAGGCTGTATCGTCATAATAAGGAAAATGTACCGTTTTTGGAGAAAGAATATTCTGTTCCGCCTCAGATTAACGGTTACGAGTACGAAGTGATATCCTGCGCGCTTGCGATCCGAAACGGGAAATGTGAATGTGAGGAGATGCCTCATTCAGAGACCCTGGAAATAATGCGCCAGATGGATAGGATCAGAAAAGTCTGGAAGACATATTAAAATAAAGAGGGGGAAAATAACAATGAAAAATTATCGCGCGGAACTGACGGGAGTGTTTGGAGATCCGGTGGATGACAATCCCACCGGAGTGGTGGAGGAAGCCGCCTTTCAGGCGAAGGGGCTCAATTATCGTTACCTGACGATCAAAGTGCTGCCGGAGGATCTGGAGACGGCGATGGCGAGCGTCCGTGTGCTCGGCATGAGGGGCATAAATCTGACGATGCCCCACAAGGTAAAGGTTCTCACATATCTGGATGAGCTGAGCGAGGCGGCTTCGATCATCGGGGCTGTCAACACCGTAGTCCATCGGGACGGAAAACTGTATGGCGAGAACACGGACGGAAAGGGCTTTGTCACTGCGCTGAAGAATAAGGGCATGTCCCTGGAGGGAAAACATGTCACCATGCTCGGCGCCGGCGGCGCGGCGCGGGCGATCTGCGTGGAGTGCGCTCTGAACGGGGCGGAACATATCACCGTTATCAACCGGAACGCAGAGCGGGGAAGGGAGCTCGCGGCGCTGTTGAATGAGAAGACGAACTGTAAAGCGGAATATCTGTTGTGGGAGGAGGGGATGAAGGTTCCGGAGGATACGGAGATCCTGATCAACGGCACCTCGGCGGGATTTTCCCCGAACATAAATGACAGGCCGGATATCGATTATTCAACTGTCACGGAAAAGATGTGCGTCTGCGATGTGGTATTTAATCCGGTGGAGACGGTTTTTTTGCGGGAGGCGGCGAAGCGCGGCGCGAAAACGGTGACCGGACTTGGTATGCTCGTACAGCAGGCGGCGTTAAACTTTACACTATGGACCGGAGAGGAGGCGCCTGTCGGAGTGATGGAGGAAGCGCTGAGAAAAGAGTTTGAGTAGAAGAGATTTCTGAGAAAAAGCGAACGGCATCCGATGAAGAAAACTTTGGAGGGTGCCGTTTATTATTTGTAATAAATGAATAAAAAGATTAATTTTATGTGGAAAATGGTTGATTATCTCAAAAAAGCCTTGATTTACGGGCATAAAGAAATCGTTGTCCATGAAGCCATAGACAGCGACAAAACAAGACACATTTCTATCGAAATCCATTTTAATCTCAAACCCATACCGGAAGTGGAGCAGGTCACAGGCTGACCGCTCCCCTGCTCCGGGGGATTCTTTAAAAACTCCATATATATTTCTTGACGTGCCGCCGCCCGCCAGAAAGCTGTATTGTTCCTATTGATGAAGCAGTGGACGTTGCGGAAACCGTCATCAATGAGAAGGGCGAAATGCAGGCGGCTTTTGTGGCGCTACACACAGTCAGTGTACGGAAGCAGAGCTTCGGGAACAGGGGCTTCTACCAAAAGCTCCTCTCCGGTAAAGGGCTGCAGAAAATAGATACTGCGGGCGTGTAACGCCATCCGTCTCATCCCGGAAACAGCTCCGTCTCCATAGACGGGATCTCCCAGAAGAGGACAGCCGATGGCGGCCATGTGCACCCGGATCTGATGGGTTCTGCCGGTTTCCAGAGAGAGGCGGACTACAGCGAACCCTTCATTTGCCGCCAGGGTCTCATAGTGAGTGACGGCGGTTTTTCCATCTGCCGCAATGCGCATCCGCCTCCGGTTTTCGGGATCGATCCCTATGGGGAGACGGACCGCTCCGGCCGGCGGATCGGGGACTCTTTCAGTGATTGCCAGATAGATTTTATGGAGAGTGCCGTTTTCTCTCTGCCGCTCCAGTCTGGTGGCCGCCGCCCGGTTTTTTACGGCGAGCACCGCGCCGGAAGTATCCTTGTCCAGTCTGCCGAAGATCCGGATCACGGAATCTTCTTTTTTGTCGCACAGGTAAAAGGCCAGACGGTTTGCCAGGGTGTCCGTCTCTTTTCCTCCTGCCGGGTGAACGGAAACACCGGCGGGCTTATCTATAACGATTACGTCCTCATCCTCGTAGAGGATGGAGAGTTCTTTTTCGGAAACCGCCAGATTTTCAGAAATGCTGTCTTCGGTTTCCAGCAGTACTTCCACCAGATCTCCGGTTTTTAAAAGCGTGCTCACCCTGCTTCGCTTCCCGTTTATACAGATCCCGTTTTCCAGGAATTTTGCACGGCTGATCTCGTTTTTTGTGAGATGGAGCCGGTTTTTCAGAAAGCTTTCCAATTTCATATTGTTCTCTTTGGCGTTAACGCTGTCGCTTATGATCTTACGCATCGGTTTACTCCATGTCTGAGTTTTGGCTTATGGCAGTAATGAGAGTATATCCGCAATACACGCTGTAGTCAATGGTGTCATCCAAACCGAAAGAAACTATTGATTTTTATCTTCTTAATTGTTATACTACCTATCTTTCGAAGTTGAAGTAAAAAAGTAGTGCTAAGCCATAGATCAGAATCTATGACTTAGCATTTTATTTATATCTCCGTTGCCAAGAAAGTAGGATGTCAATGGCAGTCCTGTTTGGGCAGATAAATCCTTTATGAAAGAAGAGTTTTTGGTAAGATTTATGTACTTTCGGTCAGATATTTTTGCTACTCTGAAATCATGTACGAAATCAAAGATATCTTCCACACCATACGCATCATTCAAAACATGTATCTGCAAAAGCCTGGTCAGCAGAACTGCGAGATAGCAGATAAGAAAATGTCCGGTTATAGTATCTTCTTTCTGCAGGTATACCGGCCTTGCATCAAGCTGGGATTTCATAATGCGGAAAGATTCTTCGATCCTCCAGAGATTATGATAGGCAGCATATATTTCAGAAGCTGGCATATGGGTCTCTGAAGTTACCATCATGTTGTACCCGGCAAGTTTTTTTGCATTTTCTATGGCTTTGTCATTCAGTTCAACTTTGATTTTTCCATCAGTTCTCTGCCCTTTTTTATCAGCAGCAACAAAGGAGACATATTTTGCGCTGTCGCCATACTCGGATTTTTTTGCCCCGCCAGCCTTGAGCGCCTTTGCCTTTTCTACCTGTTTGTTGATCTCATATCTCTGTTTTTCTGCAAGCTTCGGATTGAATGTAACGACGCGCTTTTCCCTGAGTTTCAGTGTCTTTTTATGTCCGGCATCATCTGTATAGGTATAGATGAAATCGTCTACACACTCTTTCATGCGGTAGAGCACTTCGCCTTTTTTGTCTTTTACATCGGCATAATCATTTTCAAGGAGCACCCATGTTTTTTCGGTCTCCGGAAGTGTTTTTACAGATTTGGAAAAAAGATATCCGTCACCGGCTTTGAGGGCATGAAGGATGTTGTTGAAACAATTAAGCCCTTTATCGGCTACCTGAATGGTCCTGCCGGATATGTGGTTCCGCTGTTTAAGATCATCGATGATATTGCGCATCACAGGTTTTTCGCTCTCATTGCCAGGGTATAGTTTCATGCCGACGGGTATCTGATTGGCATCGAGGAGCAGCCCCAGCCCGACGATCGGCTCTTTTTTGTTTTCTTTGGACGGTCCTTTCATCCTGAAACCGTCTTCCCTGTCAATCTCGAAATAAAAGTTGGTACAGTCAAAGTATGTATGGGAAGTATCGAAAGGATGCTTTTTGCTGAGCTGATGTTTGTAGATCTCGATGACTTTTTCGTATTCTGAACCGATATATCCGAGACCGGCATAAAGCTGGTCCAGAGAAAAGTCATGGGCCTCAAACAGTTTTGGAATGACCTCGTCATATGTTTTGGATTTAGAGCATGGGTGGACAGCCCGTGCATAGACAAGGGCGGATGTCATATCAAACACGTTGAATCTGAAATCAGTTGCAGTCTGCATAAGGTCAATATATTTTTTACAGCCAAGTGCATCGTTAAGGTTTTTGAAAGGAAAATATCCCAGGAGTTTTTCGGGAGACTCACTGGATATCTGCCGGACTTTTTCATCCTGTTTTCTTTTCTGCACCTTCTGGTTGAGCTTTTGGACTTCTTCACGATAAAAAGCGATCGGATCATCCATACCATTTTCCTGCAGTTCATGAACATATCCGATTGGTTTGTAGGAACGATGGGCACCGCCTTTACGTTCAGGATCATAATAACTTTCGTAGATCTGTAGGTAAGTGCCCTTTTTATTGTTTGTTTTTTTTAGAAAATAAGCCATAGATATCACCCATCTACATTATAACACTATAGCACTATACTATCAATCATAAAATAAATTATTTGTCAAGTATTGAAAAAAGAAAAAAGCCAGCATAAATGCTGACTGTCAATGTATTGGGTATTCAGTTGCTTCCAAAGAATCATAGTGCTAAATCCTAAAGACGGGTTTACTCCATGTCTGAGTTTTGGCTTATGGCAGTAATGAGAGTATATCCGCAATACACGCTGTAGTCAATGGTGTCATCCAAACCGAAAGAAACTATTGATTTTTATCTTCTTAATTGTTATACTATGCTCAATGGCAGAAAATGTCTGGTGAGAGAGTATCCTGTCGCAGATCAGATGAATAATTGAGGGAAGATCAATATAAGCCTGCCGGGCTTATATGTTCTTTCCTTTTGTTTTTTTAAGGGATAAGGCAATATGAGACTTTTATTAAATCGAATGAAAACGGTATTTTATACGACAGCGGCGGCATTGTTTCTCCTGGGTGTATTGGCTGTTCTTGACAGAGACAATGATTTTTCTCTGACCCAGAGGGAGAATGTACATAAATTCGGGGCGACCTATATGACCATGAACAATCCTTTCTTTGAGGTGATCAACGAAACCATACGCGCCACCGTGGAATCAAACGGAGATATTCTGATCACAAGAGATCCGGCGCTTGACGCGGTCAGACAGACGCAGCAGATTTATGATCTGATAGACGAGGGCGTGGAGGCTATCTTTATTGCGCCTGTTGATTTCGAGAAGATCATTCCCGCTGTCGAGTATGGGAGGAAGAAGGGCATAAAAATCATATTTGTGGACACGGAGATCTATGACGAGAGTCTGGCGGACTGCATCGTTGTCTCGGACAACTATCATGCAGGAGTGCTCTGCGCCGAGTATCTTCTGCAAAAAAAGACGGAGGGAAAGATTCTGATCTTTGAACATCCGACGACCAAATCCTCAAATGATCGCGTGGAAGGGTTTGCAGACACGATAGAGGGGAACGGGAACTTTGAGATCACAGGCAGGCGGGATTATGCGGGTCAGCTTGAGATCGCCATGCCGCTGATGATCGACGAATTGAAAAAGGGTACGGATTTTGACGTTGTTTTTTCCATCAACGATGTGGGCGCCCTGGGCGTGATGGCAGCGCTGAAAGACTATGGAAGACTGGAAGACATTTCCGTTCTCGGGGTGGACGGCGCGCCGGAGGCGAAGGCCATGATAAAAGAAAAGATCATGCTCGCGACATCGGCACAGTATCCATCCGAAATCGGACAGAATGCGGTGGATCAGCTTTACAATATGATGGAGGACAGACCGGTTGAAAAGAAAATAAAAGTTTCGGTCAATCTGATCAGCGAGGAAAATATTGACGGGTTCAGTACAAAGGGATGGCAGTAGCAAATGGATACATCGGCGTTAAAAAATTCCACATTGAGTTTTATGAAAAGCTTTAATTTTATAGCAGTGCTGTATATTTCCGTTGTTTCCGCGGCAACCATTATCAAGATCGGAAACTCCGGCGGAGCGGTCCTGTTTCTGAAAAAAGTAAATACGCTGCCTCCGGTTCCGGGAAAAATGCTGCTTATTTCCCTCAGCTTTTTTGTACTTTTGATGGTTTTGATGTACATACATGACAAGTATGAGATAAAACATCAGTGGTATCTCATTGTTATGGAATTTATCTGCACCGTTTTCGTGATCGCCGCGCTGCAGGTAAACTATAACGGCATCATCCTTCTCTTTGTGGCGCATATTATGAAATACTTCGAGGGAGGCAGCAAAAAACTCCTCCCGCTTATACTGGGCAGTACATTTTTCCTGATCTTTGATTTCAATGCCTGCTCCAATATTTTTAATATTATTTCCTTTGAGACCTATATGGAGTACTACATCGGGACAGTGGCAGCGATCCTGATTCTGCTTAAAAATCTTTTTGCGACGTTGAACATCATTCTTTTTATCGTATATACCATTTTGCACCTGCGGGAGCAGATGGATGAAAAGGATGAAATCAATTCTCTGAACGAGCGGCTCCAGGCTGCCAACAGAGAACTTGAGAAGTATGCCGCCGAGTCGGAGAAAATGGCGCAGACGAGGGAGAGAAACAGGCTGGCAAGAGAGATACATGACACGCTGGGGCACACCCTGACCGGCATTATCGCAGGGATCGACGCGGCGCAGACGGTGGCGGATGTCTCACCCGAAACGTTAAAGCGGTATCTTTCTCTGGTCTCCGATGTGGCAAGGCAGGGCATGACGGATGTAAGGCGTTCCGTCAATGAACTGCGGCCCGACGCGCTGGAACAGAGGGACTTGCTGTCGGCAATTCAAAAAATGATTTCCCAGATGAGCGCTGCCTCCAAGGCGGATATCACATTGGACAACAGTGCGGGCAGGCTGTCTTTCGGCGAGGATGAGGAGGAAGTGATCTACCGGATCATTCAGGAGAGCATCACCAATTCCATCCGGCACGGAAAGGCGGACAGGGTGAAGATTCGGATAACGCGGGAATACAATATTGTGACGATAACAGTAAGGGATAACGGTATCGGCGCGACGAGTATCGAGCCGGGCTTTGGTCTTACACATATGAAAGAACGATTGGAGATGCTCGGCGGGAAGATACAGGTTGACGGAAAAGGCGGGTTTTGCGTGGTGGCGGAAATTCCGATAAGGTGGGGGACGGAAAATGATTAAAATACTCATTGCAGACGATCAGGAACTGATAAGGGACAGCCTGCGCATCGTGCTGGCGGGCAATCCGGATTTTTTGGTAGATACTGCGGCAAACGGCATCGAGGTGGTCAGGGCTGTCAGGAAAGACAAGCCGGATGTTATTTTGATGGATGTCAGAATGCCGGAGATGGACGGCGTGCAGTGCACCCAGATCATCAAGGAAAACTATCCTGAGATAAAGATCATCATCCTGACGACCTTTGATGACGATGAATACATTTTCAGCGCTTTGAAGCATGGCGCCAGCGGCTATCTGTTGAAGGGGATTTCCGCGGACCGTCTGATTGAGGCGATCCATAAGGTGTATCACGGAAATGCCATGATCAATGAGGATATCGCCGGGAAGGTCGTGAAGATGTTTTCGCAGATGGCGAGGGAAAACGCGGCGGCCATCACGGTGGATGAGAATTACATAAAGGAAATTACGGAGTCGGAGTGGAAGGTGATAGGGCTTGTGTCAAAGGGGCTGTCCAATAAGGAGATAGCGGCCGAGCTTTTCCTCACGGAGGGCTCTGTGAGAAATTATCTGAGCTCTGTCCTGAAGAAGCTTGATCTGCGCGACAGGACACAGTTGGCGATCTGGGCCGTACAGTGGAGGAGAGGTTGACCTTGATGAAAAAGAAGATCATAGGAAAAAAATTTGCCGCGGGCGTTTTTCTGGCGGCGGTTTTGGTGGCCGCGGCGGCTTCGGTCTATTATTTCCAACAGAAAAGGACGATAACGCTGGGTTTTTTTACCGGCAGTCCCTGGGATGTCCCGGATGCCTATACTTATCAGCTCATCGATGATGCGGTGGCGAAGTTTGAGGCGGACCATCCCGGCGTAAAGGTAAAGTTTGTCAGCGGAATCCAGAAAGATGACTATTCGGAATATATTGCATCCGCTCTGATCAAGGGAAACGCGCCGGATGTTTTCTTTGTGCTGCCGGAAGATTTTTCCACGTTCGCAGGTACGGACGCCCTGATGAATCTGGACGGGTATATCGACAGGGATGCGGATTATGATAAATCCAGATATTACAGCGCATCCTTCGAGTTTGGAAACATTTCCGGCAGTCAGTACGGGATCCCCTTCGAGAGTGTGCCGCAGATGATGTTTGTAAATAAGACGCTGTTAAAGGACGAAGGGATAGATGAGATACCGGAAGATTGGACATGGAAAGATTTTTATGAGATCTGCGACAGGGTTACCAAAGATACGGACGGCAACGGAATAGAGGATCAGTTTGGCGTCTGCGGCTATACCTGGCAGCACGCCTTTATCACAAACGGTGTGGACGTCTTTGACATGGACGGCACGAGCTGCAATCTGCTCAGTGAAAATGCGATAGAGGCCGTGGATTTCATTAAGGAAATAAACGGACTTACAAAGGGAAATGTTGTCACGGCGGATGACTTTGACAGAGGGAATGTGGCTTTTATGCCAGCGCTTTTGTCGGATTACAGGACCTATAAGCCCTATCCATGGAATATAAAAAAATATACGAACTTTGAGCTGGACTGTATCACGCTGCCGCGGGGAGAAAAAGGCGATAACAAATCAACCATGAGTACGCTTTTGTTGGCCATGAATTCCAGGACAGACAACGAGGAGCTCGCCTGGGAGCTGATCAAAACTTTCTGTTATGATATAGAGATTCAGAGTGAGATCTATACCTATAAAGAGGGCGCGTCGGTACTGAAAACAGTCACCGATTCCATGACGACCATGCTCAGCATCAATCAGGTGCTGTCCGAGGAGGGCGGAATGGATATCAACCTGATCACATCCATTATGGATCACGCCGAGCCGGATTATAATTTCAAGGATACCACAACGGTCAAGGAGATGATCGACGCCGGCATTGATGATATTGTGAAAAACGGGATGGATTCGAAGATCGGGCTGCAGATGACAGAAAAACGAGTCAGAAGTTTCCTGAA
>CANRWP010000049.1 GCA_947643595.1 uncultured bacterium
CCCCGGAGGGGTTAAAGCTAAACCCCCATTTGAAATGGGGGTTGCTAACTTAGAAGAATAGTTTAAATCTATATATGTTTATAATATGGCTCTTTATAGATGGGGGGTGCACAGTTTTGGAGGATGATATGTGATGTAACATTGCAAATAGAACCTTTATATTCCGTTTCTGATACAAAATTTATGGACATGAAGTTAACAATACAATAAAAAAGGAGGGATAGGATGTCAATATTTATAACAAGCACCAGTTACAAAAGCAGGAAGGTAGCATTAATGCTATGCTTATTTGGAGGACTTTTCGGGCTGCATTATTTTTATGTAGGAAGAATAGGAAAAGGACTTTTGTACATTTTTACAATGGGATTTTTTATGATAGGATGGTTGGTAGATATCTTCAAGATACTTATCGGAAGATTCGAAGATCAATATGGAGATTACTTGATAGAGTGGTAACAGAAAAATAAAAATCATACTATGAAAGTGAATATTTAGGGAGCAGTTATTAGCACCTGGAGGTTATGACGCTATCATGGTTTTCGAGGTGCTTTTTGTTTGGCCGAAATACTTGGATATTATTTTTCTATACGGTAAAACACATCTTATGCAATTTATAGAATTTATATAGATTGATAACCTCGACCAGTGAAGCGGCTGGTTACGAATTGGACGGAGCAGAAGTTCTATTTGAAATGGAACCTCTGCAATTTGGAAGAAGTGCTTATTTAGGACAAGCTGAATCTGACGATTGAGGAAGCGGTTATAAGGCGTAGGGAATTTGAAAAATTTATAGAAAGCCAAATAGAAATATAGATTTATGTGGAAATATAAAGTCCTATGTGGTAATATACACATGAATCTGTACGTCCATGTGATCGATGATGAAAAGGCAAAGGGGGTACAGAATATTGAAAAAGTGCTTAGAATCATTTAAAATTGGTACTTGGATTGGTACCCGAAAAAATAGATAAATTACTAAAAGAACTTATTTTAAGGAATTTTTAAGGAGGTATATAGAAAAATGAAATTGGGCATCGTGGGGCTCCCCAATGTGGGAAAGAGTACCCTTTTTAATTCTCTGACAAAGGCGGGGGCGGAATCCGCCAACTACCCTTTTTGCACGATCGATCCCAACGTGGGTATCGTGGCTGTTCCGGATGAACGAATAAAGCTGCTGGGGGAGATGTATCACTCCAAAAAGGTGACGCCGGCTGTGATCGAGTTCGTGGATATCGCGGGGCTGGTGAAGGGGGCTTCCAGGGGGGAAGGGCTGGGCAACCAGTTTCTCTCCAATATCAGGGAGGTGGATGCCATTGTACATGTGGTGCGCTGCTTTGAGGACGAGAATGTAGTGCATGTGGATGGCAGTGTGGATCCTCTGCGGGATATTGAGACGATCAACTTGGAGCTTATTTTTTCGGATCTGGAGATTCTGGAGAGAAGGATCGCGAAGACTTCCAAAGGGGCGAGAATGGACAAGACTCTGGGGAAGGAGCTGGAGCTTTTGGAGAAGATAAAGGTTCACCTGGAAGCCGGGGAACTCGCCATGAGCTTTGATCCGGGGGACGATGAGGATCACATCGCATGGTTCCAGTCCTACAATTTATTGACAGCAAAGCCTGTTATCTTTGCGGCGAATGTGGCGGAGGAGGATCTGCCGGATGACGGCGCCTCCAATGGCGGTGTGCAGGCCGTGCGGGAGTTTGCGGAGAAGAACGGCAGCGAGGTGTTTGTGATCTGCGCCCAGATTGAGCAGGAGATCGCGGAGCTGGATGATGACGAAAAAGCGATGTTTTTGGAGGACATGGGCATTGAGAAGTCGGGACTTGACAAGCTGATTGCTGCCAGCTACCGTATTTTGGGGCTGATGAGTTTCCTGACCGCGGGGGAGGATGAGACGAGAGCCTGGACCATCAGGATCGGTACGAAAGCGCCCCAGGCGGCGGGAAAAATACACACGGACTTTGAGAGAGGATTTATCAAGGCGGAGGTCGTAAATTATAAGAATTTGCTGGAACTTGGCTCTCTTGCGGCCGCCAGAGAAAAAGGGCTGGTGGGAATGGAAGGAAAAGAGTATGTGGTCCAGGATGGGGATGTGATCCTGTTTAGGTTTAACGTGTAGCGAGGAAGGAAATCAAGCGTCTGCGAAGCGGACATTTGATTTCCCCCGAGCAAACAACGAGAAAATGAGGAGCTGCGAAGCAGCGTCTTCGGCGAAGCCGAAGTATTTTCGAGTATGAGAATAAAGGAAGGAAAGGAAATGAGCGATACAGCGATAGCATTCCCGCATCTGGGAATTTATCTGGACAATGTGCCAAAAAGTTTTACGGTATTCGGATTTACGATAGCTCTCTACGGCGTGGTTATTGCGATCGGCATGGCCGCCGGACTTTGGCTGGCGCTGGGGGTGGCAAAAAAGTATGGTCATGACGGGGAACTGGTATGGGACTATTTCCTGTACGGTATTATCTTCGGACTGATCGGCGCGAGAATCTACTATGTGGTTTTCGCCTGGGATTATTATAAAAACGATCTGCTCAGTATCTTTAATCTGAGAAAAGGTGGTCTGGCGATCTACGGCGGAGTGATCGCCGCCTTTTTGACGCTGTTTCTCTTTTGCAGGAAAAAGAAGATAAATTATTTGACGATGGTGGATATCTGTGTTCCGGGGCTTGCACTGGGACAGGCGATCGGCCGCTGGGGGAATTTTTTCAACAGGGAAGCTTTCGGGGAATATACGGACAGCCTGCTTGCGATGCGGCTCCCCGAGGTGGCTGTGCGTCCCAATGAGATCACGGAGGCGATCGCGGCACATGCGGCGGACGGAGCGATCCAGGTGCATCCGACTTTTCTGTATGAATGTCTCTGGAACCTCATGGTGATTGCAGCGATGCTGCTTGTCTGGAGATGCAAACAGTTCGAGGGGGAGATCGCCCTTGTCTATCTGGGCGGCTACGGACTCGGCAGAAGCTGGATCGAAGGCTTTCGGACGGATCAGCTCCATCTGCCGGGGACACAGATACCGGTTTCCCAACTGTTGGCGGTTATTCTGGTGGTATTTTCCGCTGCGGTTTATTTATATGTGATGAGGAAACGGAAAGGGCAGGGAGAAACATCGGAAAAGAACTGAGACAAATCCCGGCTGCTTTATGAGATCCCGAAGTTCATCCTGCACGATGTTTCGTATATTGCCCGCAATGTCATAAGATTTGGAACGGTTCAATTTCATGTGGTCTGCAACAGCCATGATGTCGTCCATACCGGGATTAACACCCTTGCCGTTTACGGCGGTTGTGTGTTCTCCGCCGATGGAACTGCTGTAGGTCAGATCATAGGCGGGACAGAAACCATCTGTTTTTGGCAGTATCATACAGGAAAGAAAAATTCTTGGAGTAGTCATCCCTGTTGTGAGAAAATACATTAAAACACATCGTATTTCGGTGTAAATACTTTTTTTCCGGCTGTCCATTTACACATCGAAATGCCTATACCTGTTTATCGATCACTTCCTGAATCACAATATTTTAGCTTAATATAAGAAAAATATCAAGTTCTAGATAACATTTTATCCGCGTATTTTTGTCGTTACCTGTATTCAGCATTCCATCCCGGGCGATCTCCACTGAGTCATCGCCGGAAAAGGGGATGGATCAGCGCTGTCTTTTTTCAGGTCAGAAAGGCGTATCTATTCTGTTTCAATGGGCTTTGGCAGCATTATGGACTGGCACAGTCCTGTCTTTTGCGGGCCGCGCTGCTTTCACGCAGTGCGGCTTTTAAAATAGTGCAGTCTGTCACTAAGCATATAAAAATTTTCCACTAAATAGGAAAAATATACGTTTTCTATCAAAAATATTATCGATATAATCAAAACAATAGACAGGATGGACAAATTTTACAGAGAGAAGGAGGATCTGTTTTGAGAACATTGATTGTTGATGAGAAAGGGAATCTGTCCGTGCAGGAGATACCGGAGCCGGCTTACGGGGAATGTCAGGCTTTGGTGAAGATGTTGAGCTGCGGCGTCTGCAACGGAACAGATATGAAGCTGATCCACCACAGTTTTAAAAACTTTGATTCCTATCCCGCCGTGTTGGGGCATGAGGGTGTGGGGAGAGTTGTGGCGGTAGGTGGCAAAGTGACCGGGCTGCATGTGGGGGATATGGTGCTTCTCCCCTTCCTGGAGAGGGAAACGTGCGGTTACACGCCGGGCTGGGGCGCCTACTCCGAGTATGCGGTGGTCGGCGATGCGGAGAGCTATACGGCAAACGGTATGGGTGAGGGGACGAAGGAGTGGAGCGAAGGGTATCTCGCCCAGACTGTGATAAAGCCCGCGGATAAGGTGGATGCCGTGGGGGCGGCGATGATCATCACCTTCCGGGAGGTGCTCAGCGCGATCAGGTGGTTTGGCTTTCAGCCCAATGAGAGCGTGCTGATCTTCGGAGCGGGGCCGGTGGGGCTGTGTTTTACAAAATTCTGTAAGCTGTTGGGGTTAAAGACGGTGATCACCACGGATGTGATGGACGACAAGGTGGAGGGAGCCAGGAGAGCGGGGGCGGACTATGCCTTCAATTCCGCGAAATGCGATATCGATGCGGAGGTGAAGCGGCTGTTTCCTGACGGGATCGATTACGTGGTGGACGCCGTGGGCATCAACGCACTGAAGAAGGAGGAGGGAGAGGCGCACTCCCAGATCATGGCGTGTATCAACCAGGGGGTGCTCGATCCCATGGATTTCATCTCGGATGTGATAGAGTTTGAACATATACTGGATGCCTTTGCCCTGGTGGAGGAGAGAAGGCCATCCACAAAGAAAATTGTGATTCGGTATGGAGAGTAGAGGAGGATTATAAAATGCAGGAGAGCAGATTATTTTGTGTGTTGCCGGATTATGTCTGTACGCCGGACGGGTTTGAGGTGGACAGGTACGGAAACCTGATTTTATCCTGTCCGAACTATGCGGACGATAATATTTCGGGCTGTGTGGTGAAGATCGACAGGGAGGGCAACGTAAAAAAGTGGCTCGATGTGCCGGTGCATCCGGAGACCGGGGTTGCGAGAAATATGGGAATCGCCTTCGATGAGGACTGGAACCTGTATATCTGCGACAATCAGGGGTGGAGCGAGAGGCCAGAACTGCTCTGCAAAGGGCGCGTTCTGAAAGTCACGGTGGACGATGACGGAAATATTTTAAAGACAACCGTGGTGGCAAAGAATATGGAACATCCCAACGGGATACGCATCAAAGACGGCTATATGTATGTGACGCAGAGCTATATGCACCCGGAAAAGAGGGCGGACGGCATTGTTTTTGACAGGGAGGGAAATCTGTATATTGCGGATTTTTCCGCCAATGCGATCGCGAAGGTGTCCCCGGAGGGTAAGGTGGAGCGTATCGCCCAGAGCACGGACTGCACCGGGGTGGACGGCGGCCTGGACCAACCGGGGGAGCACATTGTCTGGGACGGAAAGATCGTTGCATCCTGTTTTGACCTGGTGACGGGACCGGACAAGGTCAATCTGAAACACGAGATGCCGGCGACGTTGGTGGAACTTTCCCTGCCTTGGGAAGCGTGAAAAAAGCGGGGGAATACGATGGCGGATTACTTATTGGCACATGATCTGGGAACCAGCGGGAACAAGGCGGTTCTGTGCCGGGAGGACGGGACGCTTCTCGCAGGCGTCCTCTATGAATATCCGACTTTTTACCCCTTTCCGGGGGCGGTGGAGCAGAAGCCGGAAAAGTGGTGGGAGGCGGTCTGCCGTTCCACAAGAGAGCTTCTGGAGAAAACAGGCATCCAGGCAAAGGAGATCGCGGCGGTCTCATTCAGCGCACAGATGATGGGATGCCTTCTCGTGGATAAAGCGGGGGAGCCTTTGAGAAACATGCTGATCTGGGCGGACACCCGGGCCGGCAGACAGGAGGCATGGATGAGAAAGCAGATAGAGGAGGAGAGTGCCTATAAAATCATGGGACACCGCATCAGTTCCTTCTATTCTGCGGCAAAGCTCTTGTGGGTTAGGGGAATTTCTGCGACGCCCCTTTTATGTTCCACAGGGAGAGAAAAGAGATGATGAAAAAAAATCTGGCGGATTATCTGTGGCATTTCACACATTTTATTAAGGCGGGAGCTGTGCGGATCGGCATGACAGGTTATTCGGAGAAACTGGAAGCGACAGCCTTTTTAAACCCGGATGGCGAGATAGCGGTGATACTTTTGAACACAGGCGCAGAAGAGATACCGGTAAATATACGCCTGGGCAACGAGTTGGTAAAAATAACGGTGGAGCCGGAATCGATTGCGAGCGGCGTGATCCCTGTCCGGTCACTTTAACGGATATTCCACCACATAAAACTCATAGGCGTTGATCACCGTGGTCTTGCCGTAGGTATCCTTTCGCTTGAAATGCCGGTTATAGTTTGCATGGACATGGCCGTGGAAGAAAAATTTCGGTTCATATTTCTCCAGCAGGGTGCGAAATGCGGTGAAACCCTGATGAGGAAGGTCGGGGAGGTCGTTGAAACCGGAGGCGGGGGCGTGGGTGACGAGAATGTCAAAGCCTTTATGTCTCCACAATTTGAAAGACAGTCTGCGCACCCGTCGGCTCATCTGCCACTCGGTGTACTGATTTTTTGCGCCGGGGATATACTGCATGGAGCCGCCAAGACCCAGAATCCGTACACCTTTGTAGACAAAGATATCGTTTTCGATGCAGATGCAGCCCTCGGGGGGATATTCTTCGTAGCGGGTGTCGTGGTTTCCCTTCACATAGAGGAGAGGGACATTGCAGAGGGTCACGAAAAAACTCAGATACTCCTGCGGCAGATCGCCGCAGGAGATGATGAGATCGATATCTTTCATCCGTTCAGGATCATAATAGTCATATAGAAGTTTGGATTTATGATCCGCGAATATCATAATATTTAATGTATCTTTTTCTGTTTTAGTTTCCGCTTTTTTCGTTTTCTTCATCTCTGTAGACACCCTGTAACCCCGAGAGCATTTGCGCTTCCTCCGTAAGTTCTTCAAACCGGGGGATTTCCCCGATCACATTTTCAGCCAGCCAGTTCATGGTGAGAATATCTTCCGGCAGCAGAGATTCTCCTTCCTTGCAGCGTATGATTCCGTCCTGCGAATAGATCAGACCGTCGAAAGGCTTGAAACTGCCGGCGCAGATAGAACTTTTCAAAAAGTTGATCAGTCTGTGCGTGCCATGAGGCATCTTTCCCGAACAGATCACATCGATCACATCCGCCGACATCCCCCACCAGTAGTTGATGGCGGTCTCCTTTTTGGAGGAACTGGCCTCGATGCTGCCGTTACATATATTTGTGACGATCCTCTCGTAAAATTTCCCCCAGTGCCAGATCGGAGTGGCAAGGTTTTCCAGGGAACCGTCCTCGTTTTTCAGATACAATCCGTATTCCCTGGTCGGGTTGTTCGGGGTGATCATATCGTCGTCCGACATGAACAGCAGACCGTCCTGCTGCAGTCGTTTTTTGCCGTCCTGTTCTTTTAACCTGGACCAGTCCAGGTATACTTTTACATAGGGGTTGATCATACGGGCACCCAGCGCAAAGGCATTGATATTTGCGAGGGAGCCGTAGATCGGGTAGTCAGCCACATAGCCCAGTCTGTCCGTGCGGGAGACGGCAGCGGCGATGGCGCCGATCAAAAACTTTGCTTCGTACATCCTGGCGTAGTAAGTATGCACGGAGGAGTAGGGCATCTTTATGGAACAATTAAAAAATTTTACTTTCGGATACTGGATGGCGGAGCGCACGCACTGGTTCACCATCTGGACCGCGGTGGCAAAGATAACGTTGCACCCCGCGGCCACCGCGCTGTCCACTGCATTCTTCATCTGGTCGTCGGTGTTGACCTGTTCGATGGCAAGGGTTTTCAATTTTCCGCCGAATGCCTGCTCTAAATGGAGCCGTCCCAGCTCATGCGAGTAGGCCCAGCTGGAAGTTTCCAGATCCTTCCGGTAGAGGAAGGCGATCTTGAGACTCTCCGGCGTAGGATTGGTGGGAAGAATTTTCCCGAGCAGAGAAGTTTTTGGCGGCTCCGGATCCTTTACCAGGGTCACCTGAGAACCCTTTTCGGCCAGCTGCAGCTCTTTCTGGATTTTTTCCAGGGTGCTTTGGAGCTGTGTCTGGGTCTCCTCCTTCAGTTTTTCGTATCCGTATAACTCGACATAGATTAAGAGTGCGTCCGAGGCGGAGAGCTTTATTTTTTCTCCGTAGGCTGCTCTGTAGGCTCTGCCGAATTTTTCACAGGCGGCGTGGAAAGCGGTGCGCTCATCCCTGCTCCATACTTCCCCTGCATTTTTTCCGACCAGTTTTATCAGCTTCTTATAGCTGCCTTCTCTGCTGAACCAGACGTCGTAGGATTCGGCAGCCTCATAAAAGTCCAGAAACTCATAGTACAGCCGATTTTCCTTATCGTCAGTTTTCTTCGGAATGATGCGGGTGACGGTACCGGGAATGCTGTAGGAGTCCAGGAACTTCATAACGCTGACCCGTTTGTTTCCCTCCTGCACATAAAACCGGTGCATAAATTCATAGACTACGATAGGATCCCGGATGCCGTCGTCTATCTGATGATTATAGAGAGATGCCCATTTCGCCGCAAACTCGGATTTCTCAGGCAGGAGAGGCATAAAATTGCAGGCAAATGCGTTTGTCCTGCCCGCGGTCTTTGTGCCTACGATCTTGGCAAGAGGGATGTCCATCAATCCGAGATTGACTGATGCGGTCACTTCCGTGTAGGACAGGATGTCGTCCAGAGCGGGCAGATAAGGATACGCCCCTCTGGCAAGAGCGAGCTGGTAGTTTCGTTTTCCTTTTTTGAGTGCGGCAGTATAGTCGGTGATTGCCATAGCGTGAGCCTCCTGATATTTATGTGTGTCTCGATTTTACAGTTATCAGTATATGCAGAAAAACGCTTTTCCTGCATGTTCAGACTGATTCTAACAGATACCTTAAAAAAAGGCAAACGTCAACTTACAGATTTTACGGGAATTTCCGAAATCTTTTTCGGCATAGTGCCGAAGAGGGAAGAATCTTTACAATTTGCAGGCAGATGTTTTATAATAGTGCATAGAAATACGGATTTTCATTCGGTGGAAAATATAATCAAATATCTTGAATAAAGCGGGAAGATATAGTAAAATAATTGGCAACAAAGTTTTTGTTTTATGGAGAAGAAAGGAGGTATATACCCATGCACTTTGGAAAACTGCTTACTACAGTGGCAGCTGCCGTACTGGTGTCAGCGATATTTGTCATGCCGGTTTCCGCTCATCACGGGCATCACAGGCAGGCGGCAAAGGTCGACACAAGTTGTCCGGTTTGCACGGTGGAAGGGTGCACGGAAGAAGGGCATCATCTTCATGATGATGCGTACTATTGCAGTTACGCCCATGAGGACGGTTATTGTGACGGTTCCTGCGGTTATTGTGACAGTTCCTGCGGACACTTCACCAGGACCTATTCCCGCCATGGCGGCGGCAGAGGACATCATCGTCATTGCTGAACCGATTTTATCCATGTAAAATGGACTGTCGGAGGATAAAATATAATAATAAGAAACAAGAAAATGCTGATAACGTAAAAGTGTCAGCATTTTTTGTTTGGAGGAATCTGCGATATGAAATGGATTGCCTGCTGACCATGACATCGTCTGGAATCGGCCTGCAGGAAAAACAGGGGAATTAAAAAAATAGAGCAGAGATTTATTAAGAATCGGGGTATAGTATTGAAAACAGAAAAGAGGAGATGTAAAATGGACAGAAAGTGGTATGAGCAAAACCGAAGAAGGAGAACAGAAGATGAAAAAGAAACTGCTTGGATACTATGACTATACGGTAATACTTACATACTGCGGCATGTTGTTTGCGTTCTGCGGGATTTTGCAGGTGATAAAGGGAGCCTACTGGGACGCGGTGCTGTCCCTGATGCTGGCTGGGATCTGCGATATGTTTGACGGGGCGGTGGCTTCCACGAAGGACAGGGATCAAAATGAAAAAAGGTTTGGGATCCAGATCGATTCCCTCAGCGATCTGGTGAGTTTCGGGATACTGCCGGGGCTTTTTGTCTATATGATCTCCGGCCAGAATGCGGTGGTGGGGATCATATCCGCCCTGTTTGTTTTGAGCGCCCTGATCCGCCTGGCCTATTTCAATGTGCTGGAGGAAGAGAGGCAGAATCGGACGGAAGAAAAAAGGAAAAGTTATCTGGGCATTCCTGTCACAAACATTGCGATACTGCTGCCGGCATGTTATCTGCTTTTCAGCCATAGGCTGCTCCGGCATGTGATCTGTTTTCCGATTCTTCTGGTGCTCCTGGGAGCGGGATTTCTTCTGCCGATCGAGATCAAAAAGCCGGGAGTGGCGGGGAAAATAGCCATTGTTCTGGCAGGCATTTTGGAGGCGGCTTTTATGATCTTTATTTATGGGATGGGATATAATGTGAGATGAGAGATTCCTTATTACTGAGATTTTTGTACGGGACAGTTCCGGGCAGGGCAGTTTTAAAACTGCTGGTACAGCCGGGGATTTCCAAGCTGGGGGGGCGTCTTCTCTCCACCCGGGCGTCAAGGTGGATCGTCCCGCACTATATAAAAAAGCATCATATCAATATGAAAAACATTGAGGTGCCGAGAGGCGGATTTCCTTCTTTTAACGCATTTTTTACCAGAAGGAGGAGGCGTCGGAGCCGCGATCTGGCCGGTGATCATCTGATCAGTCCCTGTGACGGCTATCTGACAGTTGCCAGGATGGTGAGAGGGGCTGTTTTTTCGATCAAAAATACGGAATTTTCCGTGGAAGATCTGTTGAAGGATAAGGGGCTGGCGGAAAGGTTCAGGGGTGGAACGGCCTTTATTTTTCGCCTGACGCCGGCGGAGTATCACAGGTACTGCTACGCTGCGGACGGGGATATTATCCGTGCGGAGAGAATTCCGGGAAAGCTGCACTGTGTCAGACCGATCGCGCTGCGAAACATACCGGTGTTTGTGCAGAACAGCAGGGAGTACCAGGTGATACGGACGGAGCGTTTCGGGACGATGGTACAGATGGAGATCGGAGCGTTGCTGGTGGGAAAGATAAAGAATGATGGCAGATATCTGGAGAGCGGCTCCGTGCAGGCGGGGGAGGAAAAAGGATATTTTGAGTTCGGCGGATCCACGATCGTTTTGCTGCTGCAGAAAGACGCGGTGCGCGTCAATACGTCGCTGCGTGACAGAAAAAGCGTCGGCGGGGAGATAAGGGTGCGCATGGGGGAAGCCATCGCTCATTGTCTGCGTTCAAATCCGTGCACCCAGTCGGAAAACAGGTAGTAAAACAGGTAGATGATCGAGCTGATGCCCCAGGTCAGCGGATAGGCCCAGAATACATACTGTATCTCACCGGTTACTCTCATGACGATCAGGATGTAGCTGATCCGCAGGACGCACCAGACGGAGAGCATGACGATCATCGGCACAAAGGCCTTTCCGGCGCCGCGGCATACGGCGGCTATCGAATGGGAGAACGCCAACAGGAGGTAGAACAGCGCCACGATGTGCGCCTGGGTCACGCCGTACCGGATCACGCCGGGGGAGGAGTCGAACGTGCCGATCAGATGTGGGGCAAGTATATAGTACAGAATACCGATGGCCTCCGCGATCAGGACAGCGGCAAGGATCGAAAAGCGGGCTCCTTTCTTCGCCCGGTCGTACTGTCTTGCCCCCAGGTTCTGGCTGATAAAGGTGGTCGCCGCCATATTGAAGCTTGTGACAGGCAGAAAGGCAAAGCCCTCGATCTTGCAGTGGATGCCGTATCCCGCCATGGCGAGCCTGCCGAAGGAGTTGATCTGGGACTGGACGATGACGTTGGCGAAGGCGATCACCGAATTCTGTACGCCGGAGGGCAGGCCGTAGCTTACCACCTCGAAAAAGATATCTCTGTGAAAGCGGATCTTTTTCAGTTCCACTGTGAAAAGATTGCCCTTCCGCAACAGATATATCATACAAAGGACCACGCTCGCCGCCTGGGAGATGACCGTCGCCACGGCGGCCGCCCAGACGCCCCACCGGAATCCGCCGATGAAGAGAAGGTCTAACAGGATATTAACGACAGAGGAGAAAATCAGGTAATACAGTGGTCTCCTGCTGTCGCCGAGAGCGTTCATAATGCTGCGGCAGATATTGTACATGACCATGGCGAAAGCGCCGAGAAAATAAAAGCGGAAATACTCAACGGCTTCCGGCATGACTTCCGGGTCCGTCTGCATCCAGGTCAGGAAAAGGGGCGTGAAGATCACGCCGATGAATGTCAGGAGGATGCCGCTTACGGCGCCGAAGGCCATCATCGTATGTACAGAGCGGGATACCTGTTTCTCATCTTTCGCACCGAAATATCTGGAGATGACCACGCCGCCGCCCATGGCGGTTCCCATAAAGAAGCTGACTAACAGGAAGATCAGGTTGCCCGACGAGGTGACTGCAGCCAGCGCGTTTGTGCCGAGATACCTCCCGACGATGAAGGCATCCGCAGTGTTGTAGAGCTGCTGGAAGACTTCGCTCAAAAAGACGGGCATGGCGAAGCGCAGCATCAGGGAATAGGGATTCCCCGTGGTCATATCAAGTACGTTTGTTCTTTTTTTTGATTCTGAATTTTTCATGTAATGCATCGCGAACCACCTCGTCTATACTTTATCCCTTTTGTGTGAGTATATCAACTCCGTTTTCTGATAAGCTTAAAAAATATGGAGCAGTTTGACTTTTTGTGCAATATTTTCCCGCCCTCATCTGTCTAATAGACAAAGGGTTAAGGAATTCCTGATATCACAGACAGAGGAAAGGAGAGAGAACAGGTGGAGCTTCTTGTAAAAAAGGCGAGAAGAGGTGATGCCGAAGCCTTTATAACGCTGATAGAAGAAAATAAACAGAGCATGTACAAGGTCGCCAGAGGGTTTCTGCAAAACGAGGAGGATGCGGCGGACGCGATGGCGGAGACGGTTTTAAACTGTTATGAGAAGATCGGTACATTGAAGGACACTGCCTATTTTAAGACGTGGATGATCCGTATTCTGATCAATAACTGCAAAGATATTCTGCAAAAGCGGAGGCGGAGCGTACCGGTGGAGGATATACCGGAGACGGAGGACTTTCGATCGGAGGGAGACATGGAGGAGTTTCGGGAGCTGATCGAACCGCTCAGGGAACAGGACAGAAGTATTTTTACTTTGTATTATGTGTATGGAATGAAAGTAAAAGAGATCGCGGCCGATATGGGGATGAAGGAGAGCACTGTGTTGAGCCGTTTAAAGCGCGGCAGGGAAGCGCTTCGGGATGAGATGGAGAGCAGCCGGGTGAAAGGAGGGCACCTATGAGAAAGAACAGAGATGAAATGCTTCCGCAGATCGTGGAGGACAGACTGCAGGAGGCCTATAAGCAGATTCGGGAAGGAGAGATAAAACAGATGAAGAATACAGGAAGAAATCACAGAAGCTTAATCAGCGCGGCTGCGGTGCTGGCGCTCATCATTTTCATACCTTCGGCGGTGTATGCGGCGGTGGTGTATTTTCAGAAGAGTGAACAGAGACAGGGGGATGAGCTCACCTATGAATTTGCGCTGAACTATGAACTGGTACCGGGAGAATACCGGGTTAAGGCGGAATATGTGCCCGAGGGATTTGCGGATGACGAGGACGGAGACGGGAAATATTACGGCGAGGAAGAGGGCGAATGGATCACGATCATGCCGCTCTACACCACGGCGGAGATCGAGCGGATCAACGGGGAGATCACGGTGAGTGATATCGATCGGGTGGAGCGCAGGGAACTGAGCGGTATGGAGGCCGATGTGATCACCTTCCGGGATGCGGAGAAGAACCTGTCCAACGTCGATATATTCCTGTTCAATGAGGAGGAGGGATATGTGCTGGAGATTGTGGCAGGGTATCAGGTGGACTCAAAAGAGCTGTTAAAGTTTGCAGATTCCCTGCGGGTGGAGCGGACCGGAGACGGGCGCTACGAGACGGAGGATGAGAAGGCGTTGAGACTGAAGACGGAGGCGGATGAGGCAACCTTCCTGCTGGAAGGGCAGAAAAGATGGGATGCCCTGATGGAGCTGGGAATACCGGAGGAGAAGATATGTATGCCGGGGCAGGAGCTGAGGGTGAAAAGCTTTGACCAGTCTTACGGTTTCACAGTGACGGATTACGCCTTTATGGAGAGCATGGAGGGATTTGCGGAGGAGAATTTCTTTGACTTTACGAGGTTTGACGGCTGGCTGAACGCGGATAAGACACTGCGCCCTTATTCCAGGCAGCATTTAGATAAGGAAGGCGCGCTGATCGGAGAAGAGAAGGCGGAACAGGAATTTTTGCGGGTGGATCTGAAAGTACACTGCTATGATGATACCGATCCGGATATCCCTCTGAATTTTACGCTGCAGTATGTGGCAAGGACAGAGGATGGAGGAATCACGTGGGCGGAGGATTTTTATGAGCCCGTG
This sequence comes from uncultured bacterium, assembly GCA_947643595.1. Lineage (GTDB taxonomy): Bacteria > Bacillota > Clostridia > Lachnospirales > Lachnospiraceae > 1XD8-76. The sequence goes on from CANRWP010000049.1 coordinate 14,503, forward strand.
CCGGCGGAAAATTACTGGCTGCAGATGGACAACAGTGCGGTTTACTTTGACAAGGCGATCCATGTGGACGGCGAAGAGAGGAACCACTTTTTCTTCCGGGATATGAAGGCCGGCGAGGAGCTGGAGTACACGCTGTTGTTTGTGGTGGATAAGGACAGGAAACAGGACTTTTTACTCTGTCCGGAGGGCGGCAACAATGATCTGTGGCAGACGGAATCTATGACGGCAGAGGAGATCAGGGACAGCCTGGAGGGATATCTGGGGCTGCAGTAGAACCGGGATGTTACAGAAAAGATAAAATTTTTTTAGAAAATTTTAAGAAATAAAAATTGGCGTATTTTGTAGATGGATGAAAAACCGACACAAGATATGGTGGAAAAAGAAAAGACATTTTGTAAAAAGACTTGCAAAATGTCTTTTTTTACGTATTTTCGGGGAAGAGCAGGGGCTTGTCAAACGGGGTGAAGTAGAGTAAAATGACATAAAAGTGGAGCGAAATGGAGCAATAGTGTTTAAAAGTGGTGAGTAAGAGAAGGTGATGCCGTATGTTCATGGGTGAATATGACCATAGCACCGATGCAAAAGGCAGGCTTTTCGTCCCTTCCAGATTCCGCGATGAGCTGGGCAAGAAATTCGTGGTGACAAAGGGGCTGGACGGCTGCCTGTTTGCCTACGGCGAAGAGGAATGGCATCGCGTGGAGGAAGGCATCAAAAATTTACCGCTCACCAGCAAGAACGGAAGACAGTTCATCCGCTTTTTCTTTGCGGGAGCCGCCGAGGTGGAGGCGGACGGGCAGGGAAGGATCCTGATTCCCGCGAAGCTCAGGGAGTACGCCGGTATCACAAAAGAGGTGGTTTCCGTGGGCGTCGGCACAAAGGTGGAGATCTGGAGCAGGGAGCGCTATGAGAGTATGGAGACCTCTTTTGAAGATATGGACGACGTGATGGAGGAGCTCTCCGGGATGGGAATCAGATTGTAGCAAACAGGAGAAAAAAGTGAAGTTCAGACACTATTCGGTTTTGTTAAAGGAGACAATTGAACAGCTTCAGGTCAGACCGGATGGAATTTATCTGGACGGAACGTTAGGCGGAGGCGGACATGCTGAGGCGGTGGCTAAAAAGCTTTCGGATGAAGGGAGGCTTTTCGGAATCGACCAGGATGAGGCGGCGATAGAGGCGGCGTCAAAAAGACTGGAGGCCTACCGTGGTAAAGTGATGATCCTCAGAAATAATTACCGCAATGCGGTGGCGGCACTAAGGGAGCTCGGCGTGGAAGGCGTGGATGGGATCGTCCTGGATCTGGGTGTGTCCTCCTACCAGTTCGATGAGGCGGAGAGGGGCTTTTCCTACCGCTATGACACGGCGCTTGACATGCGGATGGATCAAAGAAGTACTTTAAGCGCAAAAGAGATCGTAAACGGTTATTCGGAGAGCGAACTGTTTCATATTATTAAGAACTATGGAGAGGAGCCTTTTGCCAAAAATATTGCAAAGCATATTGCGAGAGAGAGAAAAAAAAAGGAGATAACAACAACTTTTGAACTGAACGAGATCATCAAAAACGCCATTCCTGCCAAAATGCGGCAGGGTGGCGGTCACCCTTCCAAGAGAACCTACCAGGCGATCCGGATCGAATGCAATCATGAGCTGGAAGTGCTGCGGGATTCTCTGGATGATATGATTTCTTTTCTGAGACCGGGAGGAAGGATATGCATCATTACCTTTCATTCATTGGAGGATCGGATCGTCAAGACGGCGTTCCGCACAAACGAAACTCCCTGTATCTGCCCGCCGGAGTTTCCGGTTTGCACTTGCGGCAGAATCTCGAAAGGAAAGGCGGTAACGAAAAAACCGATTCTTCCGTCCGCGGAAGAACTGGAGGAGAACAGCAGGTCAAAGAGCGCGAAGCTGCGCGTATTTCAGCGGAAGTAATGAGAGCGAGGAGAAAAATATGGCACAAAGAAGAAACAGCATAAATACTCGCAGATATGATGTCCCGAGGAAAACTGCATATTTGGAAGGCAGCGCGGCAAGGCAGTTGAAAGAAGGTTACGACACAAGAGAGGTGCCGAGAAGAAAGCGCCTCAGCAACACGACGAGAAAGAACCGTGAGAAGGCTTCCCACATGAATACGGGGTATGTGCTCTTCTTGTCCGCGGCTCTGGCCTTTGCGGTAATCACTCTGTGCGGCTATATTGACCTGCAGTCGGATATCACAAACTGTGTGGAAGAAATTTCCGAGATGGAGTCGCGGTATAATAATTTGAAATTGACGAACGATGAGGAGTATAATCGTATCAACAGCAGTATCGATCTCGAGCAGATCAAGGCGGTTGCGATCGGCGAACTGGGTATGACTTACGCGAGAGAGGGACAGATCATCAGTGTGGAAGATTCCGAGACGGACTATGTGCGTCAGACAGATTCGCTGGATTGATGTGAAAGGAGAGGCGGTATCCTTGGCGGAACGAAGAGACAGAGAACGGAAAAGAGTAAGAGCCACAGAGAGAAAGTTTACATTGCGCATGCAGAAAAAGCTGGTGGTACTATATTTGATAGTACTGCTGGCTTTCGTGGGACTTAGCATAAAGTTGTTCTACATCGGAAAAAACAACGGAAAAGAATACGAGAAACAGGTGTTGTCCCAGCGGCAGTATGACTCTACGACGCTGCCCTTTAAGCGGGGGGATATTCTGGATCGTAACGGTACGCTTCTCGCCACCAGCGAGAGGGTGTATAATCTGGTCGTAGATGCCAAGCTGGTACTGGAGAAAGAGGAATATCTGCAGCCCACCGTGAATGCACTGCGAAGCTGCTTTCCGACGTTAGATCAGACGGAATTGAACCGGTATCTGAATGAGAATAAGGAGAAGGAGAAAAGCCAGAGGGCGCAGTATAAAATTTTTCTGAAACAGCTCACATACGATGAGATAGAGGCCTTTCTGGATCTGGAGGCCGATGCGGAAAAGGGGAAAAATATCAAGGGAGTCTGGTTTGAAAAAGAGTATAAAAGATATTATCCCAATGGAAAACTTGCCAGCGATGTGATTGGCTTTATCACGGAGGACAATAAGGGGACGTTTGGCCTGGAAGAATTTTATGACGATATACTGAACGGAAGCACCGGCAGGGAATACGGTTACCTGAATGATGACACCATACTGGAGAGAACGGTAAAACCGGCGGTGGACGGCTATACGATCGTGGGTACCCTGGATGCCAACGTGCAGAGCATTGCCGAAAAGTATCTGAACAAATTCATGGAGGAATACAAAGACAATGCGAGGGAGGGGTTAGGGGCGAACAATGTAGCCTGCATTATGATGGAGGTCCATACGGGCAATGTGATCGCCATGGCCAGCGCCCCGGGGTTTGACTTAAATGATCCGAAGGATGTAAGCGCGCTCTACACGCCGGAGGAGATCGCGGCGATGGAGGAAGACGGAACGATCTATGACGCCTACAATAAGCTGTGGAGAAATTACTGCATTTCGGACACCTATGAGCCCGGCTCCACGATCAAGCCTTTTACGGTGGCATCAGCTTTGGACTGCGGCGCGATCAAGGGAAATGAAGTCTATATGTGTAATGGGAAGCGGGAGATCGGCGGATGGCCTATCGCCTGCCACAATACTTTCGGCGATGGTGAGATTACCGTAAAACAGGCTGTGGAGAAGTCCTGCAACGTGGCGCTTATGTATATCGCGGAGGCGGAGGGGAAAAATAATTTCTGCAACTATCAGCACAACTATAATTTTGGATTAAAGACCAATATTGATCTGGCGGGTGAGGCCAGGACGGTGGGACTGACCTATGACGCGGACAGCATGGGGCCTACAGAACTGGCGACCTGTTCCTTCGGGCAGGGCTTTAATGTGACGATGATCCAGATGATCACGGGGTTTTGTTCTCTGATCAACGGCGGAAACTATTACGAGCCCCATATGGTGAGCAGAGTGATCAGCCAGGATGGCTCCACGGTAAAAACGATAGAACCAAGAATATTGAAACAGACGATATCCCCCAGCGTCAGCGATACGATTCTGGACTACTGCAACGGAGTTGTCACAGAGGGAACCGGGGTCACGGCGAGACCGGCGGGCTATGCCATCGGCGGCAAGACCGGGACAGCGGAGACGATCCCCCGTGACAATAACGAGTATGTGGTATCCTTTATGGGGTACGCGCCGGCGGATGACCCGCAGATCGCCATCTATGTGGTGGTGGACAGGCCGAACGTGGCAGATCAGGATGACGCGAAGTTTGCGACAAAACTGGTGCGGAGCATTTTGACGGAGTCGCTTCCCTATCTGGGGATATTCATGACGGAGGAAGTATCGGAGGAAGAGCAGGAGGAGCTGGACGCACTGCATCTGGAGAATACGAACTATTATAAGCAGCAGGCGGTTTCCGGCAATGATCTCCCGCCGCAGGAACCTGGGGAAGGAGAAGAGACAACAGATGCCCCGGCAGAAGGCGGCGAAGGAGAAGGAGAGGAAGACGGAGAAGGCGAAGGTGCTGCGGAAGGCGGCGAGGGCACTGCTGCGGAAGGCGAAGAGGGCGGCTTTGTGCCGGAAATCTGGAAAACCTTTGAAAAAGATCCCGATACGGGAAACTATATTGACCCCAATACAGGCCATCAGATCGACCCGGAGACGGGACATGACCTGGAAGCGGGTTCCCTGATCGGCTCTCAGGTGGGGGTAGCCGGTGGGGGAAGAGCGGCGGAGGAATAAAGCGGGATCCCCGGCGGCGGTGAAAGCATAAAAAATGCCGATCAGACATAAAGTATAACGAGAAAGAATTTTGGTTTTCTTTATGTCGGGAAAGAATAAGACTTATAACCGAAAAAAAGTAGTAGTACTGTTCTTCTTTTATATGGCCGCTTTTCTTCTGCTATCTGTCAGGCTGGTGGATCTGATGATCTTTCAATCAGCTTATTATACAGACAGAGCGCAGCAGCTCCACGAGAGGGAGCGATCCATCAAGGCCGCCAGGGGCAGGATCCTGGACAGAAATGGTGTGGTGCTCGCCGACAATAAGACGGTGTGTACGATCTCCGTCATTCATTCCCAGCTGGAGGACAGTGAGGAAGTGATCTCTTTCCTCTGCGAAAAACTGGAATTGTCGGAGGAGTTTGTCCGAAAACGGGTGGAGAAAGTTTCCTCCATGGAGCGGATAAGGAGCAACGTGCCGAAGGAGCTGGGGGACGAGATCAGGGAGGCGGATCTGCCTGGCGTAAAAGTGGATGAGGATTACAAGAGATATTATCCCTACGATGCGCTGGCGTCCAAAGTCCTTGGCTTTACAGGCGGCGATAATCAGGGTATTATTGGTCTGGAAGTCATCTACGACGAATATCTGAGCGGCGAGGAAGGGATGATCCTGACTCTGACGGACGCTGCGGGCATTGAACTGGAAGCGGCCAGCGAGCACAGAAAAGAGCCGGTACCCGGGAATGATCTGGTGGTCAGCCTGGACTACAATATCCAGAGCTACGCGACGCAGCTCGCCAAACAGGTGATGGCGACCAAGGAGGCGGACAGAGTGTCCCTGATCGTGATGAACCCCCAGAACGGGGAGATCATGGCGATGGTGGATGTGCCGGAATTTAATCTGAACGAACCTTACACCCTGACGCCGGAATACGAGGCGCTGCGGGCGAAGGAGGAAGCCAGGAGACAGGCGGCGATAGAGGCAAAGAGAGCGCAGAGTGAGAATGCCGGGGAGGAACCGGCTAAGGAGGAGACAAAAAGCGAGGAAGAGCTGAGGCAGGAAAAATTAAACGGTATGTGGCGAAACGGCTGCATTAACGATACCTATGAACCGGGCTCTACGTTCAAAGTGATCACTGCCGCCGCCGCATTGGAGACGGGATGCGTGACGCTTTCGGATACGTTCAGCTGTCCCGGCTTTATCGTGGTGGACGACCGGAAGATCCGGTGTCATAAGGTGGGCGGCCACGGAGCGGAGGATTTTACAAAAGGGATCTGCAATTCCTGTAACCCCGTGTTTGTGACGCTGGGACTCAGGGTCGGCGCGGAACGGTATTATGACTGTTTGAAACAGTTCGGACTTTTGGAACGGACCGGCGTGGATCTGCCGGGGGAGGCCGGCACGATCATGCATCGGAAGGATGCGATCGGCAATGTGGAACTGGCGACGATGTCCTTCGGGCAGTCTTTCCAGATCACGCCGCTGCAGCTTGCGACCACCGTATCTTCCCTGGTAAACGGGGGAAGAAGGATCACGCCCCATCTGGCGGTGCGGGCCGTGGATGAGAAGGGCGTTTCGGTGGAAAGCTTTGAAAAAGAAGCCGGACGCCAGATCGTGTCTGCGGAGACATCGGAGACGATGCGGGGACTGTTGGAAAAAGTGGTCTCCGAGGGAGGCGGATCGAAGGCGCAGATAGAAGGGTATCGGATCGGTGGAAAAACAGCCACAAGCCAGACGCTGCCCAGGGGGAGCGGCCGTTATATCGCCTCGTTTGTGGGATTTTCTCCGGCGGACGATCCGCAGGTTCTTGCCCTGGTGGTTATCCATTCGCCCCAGGGGACTTACTATGGCGGACAGATCGCAGCACCGGTGATCAGACAGCTTTTTGAAAATGTGCTTCCTTATTTGGAGAAATAAGCTTATAATCGGTATAGAAGAAAATAAGCTGAAGAGAGGCTGTGGCTATGAGACAAACTGTTATTTTACCGGTAATCATATCTTTTGCGATCAGTGCCTTGCTGGGGCCGGTGGTGATCCCTTTTCTGCGGAGGCTGAAAGTGGGGCAGACCGTCAGGGATGAAGGACCCCAGGCTCATCTGAAAAAAAACGGGACGCCTACGATGGGCGGTATTCTGATCATGGTGGCGGTGGTCATCACATCGCTGCTTTATGTGAGAGATTTTCCCAAGATCATTCCGATCCTCTTTCTGACCCTGGGGTTCGGGTTGATCGGCTTTGTGGATGATTATATCAAGGTTGTGTTAAAGCGCTCCATGGGGTTGAGGGCCTGGCAGAAGATGCTGGGACAGTTGATCGTGACGGGAATTTTCGCCTTTTATGTGACAAACTACACGGATGTCTCCCTGGCGATGAAAATTCCTTTCTGGCCGAATCAATATCTGGACTTTGGTATATTTAATATACCTGTCTTGTTTTTTATCGTGATAGGAACCGTGAATGGCACCAACTTTACTGACGGACTGGATGGGCTGGCATCCTCGGTGACGGTGATCGTCGCCACATTTTTTACCGTGGTGGCCATCGGAACGGGCAGCGGCATCGAGCCGATCACCTGCGCGGTGGTGGGAGCGCTGCTTGGTTTTCTGCTCTTCAACGTATATCCGGCCAGCGTGTTTATGGGGGATACGGGGTCGTTGGCGTTGGGCGGTTTTGTGGCGGCCGCGGCCTATATGCTGCAGATGCCGTTATTTATCGCTATCGTAGGATTCGTCTATCTGGCGGAAGTGCTCTCTGTTATTTTGCAGGTCAGCTATTTTAAAATGACCGGCGGAAAAAGAATCTTTAAGATGGCTCCCATTCACCATCATTTTGAGCTCTGTGGCTGGTCGGAGACCAGAGTGGTAACGGTATTTTCTATCGTCACGACTCTCCTGTGTCTGTTAGCGTATATGGGGATCTGACCTGCATCGGAGAAGGGCGGCAGAAAGCAGACGAGAAAGAAGGGATAAGAGATCATGGAACTGGCAGGGAAAAAAACATTGATCGTGGGCTGCGGAAAAAGTGGTATCGGAGCCGCGGTATTTTTATTGCAGGAGAAAGCTCATCCGATCCTGTTTGACGAAAACGGGAAGCTGACGGAGCGGGAGGTCAGAGACCACCTGTCCGAAAAGATAAGGGAACTGGAACTTGACCTGGAGGAGAGAGAGGCGGAAGTGATTCTGGGGAAACTGCCGGTGGAGAGGGAGAGCGGGATCGAGCTTTTGGTGCTGAGTCCCGGCGTGCCGGTGGATACGCCTTTTGTGGAATCTTTTCTGGCGAGAAAAGTACCTGTCTGGGGCGAGATCGAGCTGGCCTGGCAGAGAGAGAAAGGGCAGGTCGTGGCCATCACCGGGACGAACGGCAAGACAACGACCACCACGCTGGTGGGAGAGATCATGAAGCGGCATTTCGAGACGTCTTTTGTGATGGGAAATATCGGATATCCCTATGCGGATATCGCCGAGAGGACAACAAAACATTCGGTGACGGTGGGGGAGATCAGCAGCTTTCAGCTGGAGACGATAGAGAGTTTTCATCCGAGAGTGTCGGCTGTTCTGAATATAACGCCGGATCATCTGAACAGACATCACACGATGGAGAATTACATAGCGGCAAAAAATAATATCATGAAGAACCAGGGGAAAGAGGATTACTGTATTCTGAATTACGACAATGAAGAGACGAGAAAACTGGGGGAAAAGTGCCCGGCAAAGGTTCTCTGGTTTTCCGTGCGGCGGGAACTTGACGAGGGCGTTTTCCTGAGAGGAGAGACGATCTGCCTTTCGAAAAACGGAGAGAAGGAGCCGCTGATGGATGTAGATGAGATGAAGTTGGTCGGTCTGTGCAATGTGGAGAACGTGATGGCAGCTATTCTGATCTCGGAGGCGATGGGAGTTCCCAGGTCGGAGTACCTGGAAGTCATCAGGGCCTTTCGGGCGGTGGAACACAGGATCGAGTTCGTGGAGGAGGTCGGGGGCGTTGCCTATTACAACGATTCCAAAGGGACCAACCCGGACGCGGCGATCCAGGCGATCCAGGCGATGAGCAGGCCGACTGTTCTGATCGGCGGCGGATACGATAAGGGAAGTGATTATGACGAGTGGGTCAAGGCTTTTGAGGGGAAGGTGAAGCTTCTCGTGCTGATCGGCCAGACGAGAGAAAAGATAGCGGTCTGCGCGAGAGCGCACGGCTTTGATGATATTGTTTTTGCGGAGACTTTCGAGGAAGCCTTCCGGATCAGCAGGGAGAACGCGGCAGCCGGGGAGGCGGTGCTTCTCTCACCCGCCTGCGCGAGCTGGGGAATGTTTCCGAATTACGAGGAGCGGGGCAGGCTGTTCAAAAAATTGGTATATCAGGTAAAAGAGAGGATGTAGATGGCAACAAGATTCAGGACCGTACAGGGAGGGGCAAGGCAATCGAATAAAGAGGAGACCTATTTTGATTACAGTCTGCTGTTCACGGTGCTGTTTTTGATCGCCTTCGGGTTGATGATGATCTACTCCAGCAGCTCCTACCGGGCGAATCTGGATTATAATGACAGCGCTCATTTCCTGAAAAATCAGCTTCGTTCCGCGCTTCTCGGAATAGCTGCCATGATCGTAGTCTCCCGGATTCCCTATCATTTCTGGGAGAGACTGGCTTTTCCTGCCTATATTGTCTCCGCTGTATTGATCGTGCTTGTAAAGACGCCTCTTGGCATCACTTCCCACGGGGCGACGCGTTGGCTGAAGATTTTGGGTTTTTCTCTGCAGCCGGCGGAGGTGGCGAAACTGGGGATGGTTATCTTTCTGGCTTTTCTGGTGTGTCGAATGGGAAAAAGGATCCGGACCTGGAAAGGGCTTTTTACCTTGATGATACCGCCCGCGATCATCGGAGTGATGGTGTGGAAGATCACCCAGAACATGAGTTCCGCGATCATTATTCTGGGGATCGCCATGTTGATGATCTTTGTGGCGAGCCCTGATTACAAGAGGTTTATCATCATGGCGGCGGTGGGAAGCGCCGCCGTGGCGCTGATCGTTTTCAGTATTGTCAAGATGGCGAGTTCTCCGGAGATGATGGAAAAGCTGGAGTTTCGCGGATTGCGTATTCTGGCCTGGCTCAATCCGGAGGCCTACGCGGACGGAAAAGGATTTCAGACATTGCAGGCGCTCTACGCCATCGGTTCCGGCGGTATCTTCGGCAAGGGACTGGGGGAGAGCCTTCAGAAGCTGGGCTTTCTGCCGGAGGCGCAGAATGACATGATCTTTTCCATTATCTGCGAGGAGCTGGGGCTTTTCGGCGGGATCGCCGTGATCATCATGTTTCTGATGCTGATCTGGAGGCTGATGATCATCGCCAACAATGCGCCGGATCTCTACGGCGCGCTTCTGGTTGTTGGAGTGATGGGGCATATAGCCGTTCAGGTCATTCTGAATATCGCCGTGGTTACCAACACGATTCCCAATACGGGAATTTCCCTGCCTTTCATCAGTTACGGGGGGTCGTCCGTCATGTTTCTGCTGATTGAAATAGGGATCACTTTGAGTGTGGCAAAGGGAATACGGTTAAAAGATTTGTAAGGACAAGATAATTTTTTGTCGAAAATCCATATAGATAGAATAGGTCATAAATAGAAGCAGAGGTAAATTTATGGACGCTGTTCGTATCTATGGTGGAAACTGTCTTTCGGGACAGACGAAGATACAAGGGTCAAAAAATGCCTCGCTGCCGATTCTGGCGGCGACACTTTTGATAGACGGTACCTGTGAGATTGTAAACTGCCCGGATATATCGGATGTATACCATATGCTGCGGCTTCTGGAAAGTCTGGGCTGTGTGGTGAGCAGAGAGGCGGATGTGATCCGCATTGATACAAAAGGGGTTGCCGAGTGCGATATGCCGGCGGATTCCGTTGGGGTTATGAGATCCTCGATCATGCTTCTGGGGGCGCTGCTGGCGCGGATGGGCGAAGTGGCAATGGAATATCCGGGAGGATGTGTGATCGGCAGGCGTCCCATTGACCAGCACCTCTATACGCTGCGGCGCATGGGGGTGGAGATTACGGAAGGATCGGAGGGCTTCTGCGCCAGGGCGGGACGGCTGCACGGCGCGGTACATGAACTGCCTTTCGTCAGCGTGGGCGTGACGGAAAATCTCGTTCTGGCGGCGGTGCTGGCGGAGGGTGAGACGGTGATCCACCCGGCGGCAAGGGAGCCGGAGATACAGGCGTTATGCGAATTTCTGGTAAGCGCCGGCGGTAAGATAAAGGGCGCCGGCAC
>CANRWP010000050.1 GCA_947643595.1 uncultured bacterium
TTGTTATCTTCGGCGGCCTGATAGTATCCACGGTTTTGACGCTGATCCTGATTCCCACTATCTATATGATCATTGACCGGGGGGCTAAGAAGGACAGAAAGAGAAACAGAAAGGAAAAAAGGCAGGAGAGAAAGGAGCGCCGGAAGGAGAAAAGAGAACGGAAAAAAGAGATGAAGGCGGAGGACTAGAGGCAGGATAAAACAGTGAGAGATACGGAGACGGATGGGGGTTCGTCTCCTGGACAAAAGAGGGGTGGACATGGAATGATGAACAGGGAAGAAAAATTATCCCCGAAGGTGGAGGCTCTGTACAAAGCAGTGATAGAGCTTCTGCTGGAGGGCAGAGAAATCAGGAAGATGAAGGTTTCCGAGATCACGGAGAGGGCAGGCATCGGCAAAGGAACCGCCTATGAGTATTTTAAGAGCAGGGAGGAACTTTTGGTGGATGCGCTGAACCACTATCAGAGGGAGTGGACGATAAATATCCGGGAGGAGCTTTCCCGGTGCGACGGTTTTATGGAAAAGATGGGCTGTATGTTCGATTTGCTGGACGATATCATGGCAAGGCTGAAGAAGGAGGCGTTGGAGGAGATATGCAATATCTTTTTCTTTTATCCCATCTTCAGAAGAGAGAGGGAAAGCGGCGTGACCGGACAGCTCTGTGAGATCGTTGGAGAGGCAAAACGGGGGGGTGAGTTAAAGGAAGAGTTTCCGGATGAGTATATCGTGCTGGTCCTGTCGGGGAAATTGTTTGATTATGTCACCTACTGGATGGGAGTGAAAGAAAATATACCGAGCGAGTGCACATCGGAGCAGATTAAGAGTTTTTTGCTGGAGAGTATACATAGCGAGGTAGTTCATGAAAAATAATATGCGGAAAGGATCGAAGAAGTATGAGAAAAGACCATAAAAAATGCGGAAGGTTTCTGGCGGCGGCGTTGTTCGGGGCGGTTCTGGTCGGGATGGCGCCGGGACTTGCGGTGCAGGCGGCACCCGAGATGGCGATACAGCTGCGGACAAAGGGAATCGAAGACCCGGTCGTGACAGCGAAGAGCTGGGAGGGGGACTATGTGGTTTACAGTGATTGTTATGCCTGGCAGGACAGCACACAGACGGCTGATCCGCTTCCGCTTGTGCCGCCTGTGCTCTACCGGGTGACGGACGCCTACAGATATGACAGAGGTGTCAGAAAGAGGGTGATGGATTTACAGTCTGTCACAGACGGCGGTATGAATATGGTCGATCTGAAGAATATCGCTTTTATCAGTGCGGCGGTGGGTGGAAAAGACTCCGCTTTTGAGAACGGGAACGGTATTCGCCCGGTCTATGAGAAAGAGGTGGACGCCTGGAAGCTGACGATTAAAAATCCCTATGACGAAAAGACCAATCCCAACGGCATGAGAGAGCCGGAGATCAGCAATATACGCAGGGACGGCGGGGCGGTCTGTTTTGATTACAAAGAGCTGTATTCCACGGGGAACTGCTATCTGTCGGCTGTCCTGCTGACGGAGCATAACCGGGAGATCGTGGGCTACGACAGGCTGGTGGACGCCACAGTGAGGGGCGTCGGCACGATTGCGATCAACTGGCCCTCCGAGTATGACAAAGAGGGTTATATCCTGAAAGTTTTCGCGGAGAAGTACAACGGCGACAATATGACGGACTATATCAGCGAGATGCAGTTTGTCTACCAGGGTGCCGCGATCGACAGGGAGGATTGATCTCTGTGGTTCATTTATTGCCTTATACGGAACATGAGATAGAATGCCGGAGATCTGCGGAGGAGATCTGCGCCATATTGAAAAAGGTGACGGATACGAGAAAGGGCGCGTTCCGAAATTACCTCCATACGGAATTTGGCGGGACGGTCAGTCCTTCCGATTTTCGGATTTTCTGCGACTTCAGAAGCGATCGTTTTTCCTATCCCATAGGATCACCGTGGGCAAGTTTGAAAGCGAGGCAGTCCCCCATTGTCCGGGGAACGATAAAATCAGATGAAAGCGGGTCCGTCATCCGCCTGAAGTTGCAGTTTGACATAATGAGGCGTATCTTTTGGACGATCTGGCTTGGCGGGATGACGTTTTTCTTTCTGATCGGGCTTTTGGCGCTGCTTTTCCAATCGTTGGGAGGATTAGTCGTGATGCTGATTGCCGGTGCGTTTCTTGTGCCGACGCAGATAATAATAAGGATTGGGTTTCGGGAATCGGCGGAGGATATCATTGACAGGCTGGAAGAACTGTTGAAATAAAAGTACAATAAAAATCCCTGTCTGCAGACAGGGATTTTTATATTATATCAATTACCTCTTCGTATATTCGATCTCCTGCTCCATTACCTCCGGGATCGGTTCCCCTTTGGAGAGCAGTTTCTTGCTCAGATTATCCAGTTTCTTGCAGCGCTCGGCGACGCTTCTTCCGTGGGCTTCCAGCAGTTCCTGGTAGATCGGGTTGGTGGAGAGAATCTGTCTGAACGGAGCCGAGAGCGGGCACTGGCCAAACAGTATGGAGCGGGCATTTTTGATCAGGTGAGGAGAACCCTTGCTCTCGAACATGATATACATCATATAGTCGTTCAGGAAGTACTCCTTAAAGTTCTGTTTGCATTTCTGCAGCCCTGTCTTGATCTTCTCCTTGGTATCGGTGGAAAGCTCCGGATTTTTCCGGTAAAACTGCAGGTAGTCGTAGTAGAGGCTGGTGAGGGACGGCTCGGTCACGTCGTTCCATCTTGCGCCCTGCACGCGCTTGCACATCTCCCAGCGGTACTCGCCGATCATGCGGACCATGACTTTCTCCAGACTTTCGAGCTGGAAGACAGGCAGCATCATTCTGGCCGGCGTGAGACGGCTGCGCCCTACGATCTCCTGCCACATGGCGCCTCTCATACCGACTACCGGCATCAGAATGATGTCCGGCAGGACTTCCACATGGAAGAAGTCGTGGATATTTTCCTTCTCGGAGAGTACGGTGATGCTCTCTCTGGCGAAGACGGAATAGTCGGCCGCCCGGACAGTGTCGATGACTTTTATGATCTGATCCGGATAGAGCAGAGCGTCCTCGGGCAGCTTGATAAACTGGTGCTCGGACAGGATGGGACAGTACACGGAAGGTCTGCCGCTGGTGATCTTGCTCGCTCTCGGGAACATATTTTCCAGTTCAAACATGACTTTCTGGGCCGGATCCTGCAGCATATTCTGCGCCTTTTCCGCGTCGATCTGCCCTTCGGCTTTTAGGCTCTGGACATGTTTTTCAAAGTCCACGTCAAGCTCGTTGATGCTGGGGTCTTTTTCCCCCATGTAAACCGCCTTCAGCCATTCATGGGTGGTGTAGATACCATGCTCTTTTGAACCGGCGTAGTGCTGTACATTCTGGTACAGGAAGCCGGCGCAGTCCATACCGCAGAGCTCCGCATCCATATAGCCGAAATTGAAGAACATCTTTAAGATGGGCGGTATATTGTCGTCCATCAGGCTGATCTGGAAGGCGGCAGTGTAGATCTGATAGAACGAGTCTGTCAGCGAGCGCCTGATTTTCATTGCCTCCTGGGAAGTGGAGTTTTTGTCGGAAAGCTGCTTGTAGGCGGCAAGCGTATTCTTAAAGCTGCTGGTCATTTCGCCGGAGCATTCCGCGTATTCCAGTATGATGCTCACGGAGTCAGCCAGCATTGCGGGCGTGGCCAGATCCTGCTGGGAACCGGACGATTCGCCCAGCTGTTTAATCTTCTCGACCTGATTGTGGTATTCCTGTATTCTGCTGCCGGTGAGCTGAGCGGAGATACCGGGTTTATTTTCCGCGTGGGAGCAGATGGATTCGATGGCATCGGAAATAACAGGGCTCTTCGGATGCTGCATACCCACCCTGAAATAGATGCTTGTGTACAGGTCAAACAGATCCAGACGGTCCTCGTTGAGCAGCAGATAGGAGAGGCTCTGGGCGTAGTCGTAGAGCGCCTGGAATCTCTCCAGCATGATGTGGATGTCGTCCGCCGCGTGATAGAGATAGCCGGGGACAAACTGGTTTTCATGCAGAGCGGGACCGAAAGCCTTGTTCAGGAATATATTGTGCAGACCGGTATAGTGGGCGGTCTGCCAGACGTTCGGGACGAAACTTTCCTCCAGAGGCTCCAGGGATTCGATGCCCGGGAGTTCCTTGATCACGATGTGCAGTTCTTCACACAACTTCCGGTAGGAAGTGTGGGAGGAGACCAGAAAATCGTAGAGATCTTTACAGGAGCGGTAAGTCACCGTATATTTATTTAAAAGTTTCCGGACAAAGCGGTTCATCGACAGGGCGACCCGCATCCGGTTGTCTGGGTGTTCCCCGAAGAATTTTGTCCGGATAAGGACAGCCGGAGAACCATAGGGGACGACGGAACATTCTGACGTCGCCCTGTAGGTGAGCGAGTGGGTGTCCCGGTTGAAGTCACACAGACCGAGAATATCTCCCTTTTCCAGTGTGATGAAACCGCCTGAATATTCCGCCTGCAGAGTGCCCTCCGCGACGTACCAAAAGCAATCCAAGGTCTGTCCGGCCTGTATAAAAATTGATCCTGCTGAGAGATGTTTTGATGTCATACGATACCATCCTATCTGTTTTTCAAAATATTTTTCTTCCATTATACTAATTTGAGACTTTTTTGTGAAGTCTTTCTGTACTTTTTCTTTTTTTTTTGATATGATGGTAGCAAGGCCCAAAGGTCATGTGTTTCGTGCAGGAGTCAAACGCATGGGGCTATCACATATGGTCGGGAGAAATGTTGTGGTAATACAGAATCATCCGCAGGATTTGGATATCGATGCCAGAAAAAAACTTATAAAAGAGTATCAGCCGGATGCGAAGCTTCTTGTGCGCTATATTTCCTGGCTGGAGCAGAAGCGCGGCGCCGCCGTGATGAACAGCTATGAGGGAGAAGGAGTGCAGAAGACGGCCTTCACTTTTCCGGTGTATGATTCCGCGCTGTTAGGGTTTGTGAAGACGGCAAAGACGACGCGGTTTATCACCCGTAATTATCAGTATGTCTACAACAGAAATCGGATCAAAACGGCGGAGCAGGAAAAACAGATGATCCGGAAAGCCACGCTGCGGGACCTGGAAATATTGTCAGGCATTCTTTCCAGATATGTGCTCGGCGGTATGACAAAAAGCGTACTCTGGGCACAGGGAGTGGAAAACGGTGTGTTTTTGGAAATTTTATATAAGCTGCGGGAACTCTTGGAAATAAACGGGCAGCAATGAGTCGGGGAGAAAGATCAGGTATGGGAGAACGTTCGGTACAAAAGAAACAGTTGATTTTGGAGAAAGCGAAAGAGGTGTTTGTGGAAAAGGGATTCCGCAATGTGACGATGAAGGATATTGTGGATGCCTGCGAGATCAGCAGAGGCGGGCTGTATCTGTATTTTTCCAGTACGGAGGAGATCTTTCGGGAAGTGCTTTTGACAAAAGAGGAGGAGGACCATGTACTGGCGGAGAGCGTTGGAGAAAATGCGACGGTGTCGGAAATTTTCGCCCTGTTTTTGAAGGAACAGAAAAAGGAGATTCTTCGCAGCAAAAAGACGCTGGCGGCCGCCGCGTACGAGTACGCGTTTGCCAACCCGAAAGATACCACTCTGAAAAAACAGTTTAATACCGGTGTGGCGATGCTGGAAAAACTGATCCGGATGGGAATCGAGAACGAAGAGTTTTATGACGTGGATGCCCGTATCGCGGCAAAAAATATCATGTATGTGTTGGAGGGGTTAAAGATAGCGTCCCTGACGATGGGAGTCTCGGGGGAGACGGTGGATAATGAACTTTATATGCTTATGCAGGGGCTTGTAATAGAAGAGGAGTGACGAAAAAAAGGGTGTTTCAAAATGACGGGTTTTGGAACACCCATATTACTGAAATAAAGGAGGAGTTTATCTCAGCATGGGAAACGTAAAACGGATTTATGTGGAAAAGAAGCCGCCCTTCGCGGCCGCGGCAAGGCAGTTGGAGGAGGAGATCAGAAGTTATCTTCAGATCACTTCCGTGGAGGCAGTCCGGATATTTATCCGCTATGATGTGGAGAACATCAGCGAGGGCGTATATGCATCGGCTCTGCGCAGTGTATTTTCGGAGCCGCCGGTGGATACATATTATGAGGAAAATCTGGAGATTCCGGAACAGGCGCGGGTGTTCAGCGTGGAGTATCTGCCGGGGCAGTTTGACCAGAGGGCCGATTCCGCGGTGCAGTGTGTGAAGTTTTTGAAGGAGGATGAGGAGCCTGTCATCCGCACCGCCGTGACCTATATGATCCTCGGCGGCGTCTCGGAGGAAGAGTTTGAGCAGATAAAACATTACTGCATCAATCCGGTGGATTCGAGGCAGACCGGTCTGGAGAAACCGGAAACGCTGACGGTGGTCTACGACGAGCCGGAGGATGTGAAGATTCTGGAAGGTTTCCGGGGGGAACCTGAGGCGGAATTGAAAGGGCTGTACGCTTCGCTGAATCTCGCCATGACATTTCGGGACTTTCAGCATATTCAGCGCTATTTCCGGGAGGAGGAAGAGCGGGATCCGTCCATGACCGAGATACGGGTGCTTGACACTTACTGGTCCGATCACTGCCGGCATACCACTTTCGCCACGGAGCTGAAAGAGGTGGAATTCGGCGAGGGGTATTACAGGGAACCGCTGGAGATGACTTACCAGAGTTATCTCGACACGAGAGAAGAAATCTATGCGGGGCGGGACGACAAATTTATCTGTCTGATGGATATCGCTCTGATGGCGATGAAAAAACTCCGCGCGGAGGGCAGGCTTGAGGATATGGAAGTGTCCGATGAGATCAACGCCTGCTCCATTGTGGTGCCGGTGGAGATAGACTACGGTGACGGGCCTCTCCAGGAGGAATGGCTGGTATTTTTCAAGAATGAGACGCACAACCACCCGACGGAGATCGAACCTTTCGGCGGCGCGGCGACCTGTCTCGGCGGCGCGATCAGAGATCCCCTCTCAGGGAGAGGGTATGTGTATCAGGCGATGAGGGTCACAGGCGCGGCTGATCCCACGGTGCCGGCCTCTCAGACATTGAAGGGAAAGCTTTCCCAGGCGAGGCTTGTGCGCGGGGCGGCCAGGGGGTACTCGTCCTACGGAAATCAGGTGGGACTTGCCACAGGCTATGTGAAGGAGATCTATCATCCGAACTATGTGGCGAAGAGGATGGAGATCGGTGCGGTCATGGGCGCTGCGCCGAGAAGGAATGTGATACGGGAAACTTCGGATCCCGGCGATTATATTATCCTGTTGGGCGGCAGAACGGGAAGGGACGGCTGCGGCGGCGCCACCGGTTCCTCCAAAGCCCACACGGAGGAGTCCACGCTTGTCTGCGGGGCGGAGGTGCAGAAGGGGAATGCGCCCACGGAGCGAAAGATCCAGAGACTGTTCCGGCGGGAGGAGGTGTCCCGTCTGATCAAAAAATGCAATGACTTCGGAGCGGGCGGCGTCTCGGTGGCGATCGGAGAGCTGGCGGACGGCCTGGTGGTGGATCTCGACAGAGTGCCGAAGAAATATGCCGGTCTGGATGGCACGGAGCTTGCCATCTCCGAGTCCCAGGAGCGCATGGCTGTTGTGGTTGCTCCAAAGAACGCGGAGGAGTTTCTGCGGTACGCGGAGGAGGAGAACCTGGAGGCGGTCGTGGTGGCCGAGGTGACGAAGGAACCCAGGCTTGTCCTGAGATGGAGAGGGAAGGAGATCGTCAATATTGCGAGAGCCTTCCTGGATACCAACGGCGCCCATCAGGAGACTTCGGTGAAGGTGGCGATTCCGTCCAGGGAGGAAAATCAGCTGAAGAAGGCGGCTGTTCCAGCGGCGTCTGCGGCGCTGCAGGCCGGGGATCTGAAAAAAGCCTGGCTCACGGAACTTTCCGATCTGAATGTCTGCTCCCAGAAGGGGTTGGTGGAAATGTTTGATTCCTCCATCGGGGCGGGCAGCGTGCTGATGCCCTACGGCGGAAAATATCAGCTGACGGAGACACAGGTGATGGCGGCGAAACTTCCCGTCGTCTCCGGGAGAACGGATACGGTGACGATGATGAGTTACGGATTTGATCCGGATGTCTCGTCCTGGAGCCCTTATCACGGGGCGGTGTACGCGGTGACCGAATCCATGGCAAAGATTGTGGCGGCCGGAGGCGACTGCAGAAAGATTCGTTTCACGTTCCAGGAGTATTTCCGCAGGATGAGCGAGAGACCGGAGAGATGGAGTCAGCCTTTCGCGGCGCTGCTCGGCGCCTACGACGCGCAGGTGGGCTTTGGCCTTCCTTCCATCGGCGGCAAGGACTCCATGTCCGGCACATTCAACGATATCGACGTACCGCCCACGCTGGTCTCTTTCGCGGTGGATGTGGCGAGAGAAAGAGATATCCTTACGCCGGAGTTGAAAGCGGCCGGGAATAAGCTGGTATACTTTAAGATAGATGTGGATGAGTATGATATTCCGAATTATGTAAACGTGCTGGAACTTTACGATGGTATCACGGAGCTTATCAGAAAGGGATTTCTGGTTTCCGCCTATGCGCTGGACTCCAAAGGTTTATGCGCGGCAATCTCGAAAATGGCTTTCGGCAATCAGATGGGCGTGCGGTTCGACACGGAGAGGATAGATGAGGAAGAACTGTTTGCCTGCGGACTGGGCAACATCGTCGCGGAGGCGGATGGGGCGAAACTGGAGGAACTGGAAAAACTGGCGGATGATCTGGATGTGGACTATCGGATCATAGCGGAGGTAACAGAAAATCCGGCGTTTGTTTACGGGGAGACCGAGATATCCATGGAGGAGGCTCTGCACAGCTGGAAGGGAACGCTGGACAAAGTATTCCCGTACAAAGCGACGCGGGATACCTCTGCGGTGGAAAGTCCCGTCTATCGGGCGGATTCGGTTTACTTATGTAAACATAAAGTGGCGAGGCCGACCGTTTTTATTCCTGTTTTCCCGGGGACGAACTGTGAGTACGATTCCGAGAGGGCATTCCGGAACGCGGGGGCGGATGTTGTCACAAAAGTGTTTAAGAACAGAACGCCGGAGGATATCCGGGAGTCCGTGGAGGTCTTTGAGAAGGCCATAGCGGGATCCCAGATCATCATGTTCCCAGGCGGATTCTCGGCGGGCGATGAGCCGGACGGCAGCGCAAAATTCTTTGCCACAGCCTTTCAGAATGAGAAGATCCGGGAGTCCGTGCAGAAACTTTTGCAGGAGAGAGACGGCCTCGCCCTGGGAATCTGTAACGGATTTCAGGCGTTGATCAAGTTGGGGCTGGTGCCCTGCGGTGAGATCGCGGGGCAGAAGGAGGATTCGCCGACGCTCACGTTCAATACGGTCAACCGCCATATCTCCAAGATGACCTACATCAAAGTGGTCTCCAACAAATCGCCCTGGCTTTCCCTGGCGGAACTTGGAAAAACTTATGTAAACCCGGCATCCCACGGGGAGGGACGTTTCGTGGCGTCGGAGGAATGGTTAAACCGACTGTTTGCGAACGGACAGGTTGCGACCCAGTATGTGGATATCGAAGGCAACGCATCCATGGACGAGGAGTACAATATCAACGGCTCCTACCGCGCGATCGAGGGGATCACCTCGCCGGACGGCAGGTGCCTGGGCAAGATGGCGCATGCGGAGCGCCGCGGAAAGGGCGTCGCGATCAATATATACGGCGAGCAGGATCTGAAGATCTTTGAGGCGGGAGTGCGGTACTTTAAATAATGGAAATATTGTTGGAAAAACTGGAGCGGGAAAGAAATCTTTCCCGCTCAGAATTTATGGAACTGCTGCAGGGGCGGAATGAGGCGTCTGCGGAAAACCTGTTTGGGAGGGCAAGGCGTCTGCGGGAGCGGTATTACGGGAGAGATGTCTATATCCGGGGATTGATCGAATTTACGAACTGCTGTAAAAATGACTGCTATTACTGCGGGATCCGCGCCTCCAACGGAAAAATCGGGCGTTATCGTCTCACTCCGGAGGAGATTCTGGCGTGCTGCAGAGAAGGATATGAGCTGGGATACCGGACTTTTGTGCTGCAGGGCGGGGAGGACGCCGGTTTTTCCTCCGAAATGATTGCCTCTCTGGTGGAAGCGATAAAGAAAAACCATCCGGACTGCGCCGTCACACTTTCGGTGGGGGAGCATTCGCGGGAGATTTACCGAAGATGGTTTGACGCCGGTGCGGATCGGTATCTCCTGCGCCATGAGACGGCGGACGACGATCACTATCGGAGCCTTCACCCGGCTTCCTGCTCGCCGGAGAACCGAAAGCGATGCCTGCATGATCTGAAGGAGATCGGCTATCAGACAGGCTGCGGGTTCATGGTAGGCTCTCCGGGGCAGAAAGCGGAACATCTTGTGGCGGATCTGCTGTTTATCCGCGAGCTGCAGCCGGAGATGGTGGGGATCGGACCGTTCATCCCGCAGCGGGACACGCCCTTCGGGGAGGAGCCTGCCGGGAGCATAGAGTTGACGCTGTTTTTGCTGGGGATCCTCCGGCTGATGTTGCCTGATGTGCTGCTGCCGGCGACGACCGCGCTCGGCACGCTGGATCCCCGGGGGCAGGAGAAGGGGATGATGGCCGGTGCGAATGTCTGTATGCCGAACCTGACGCCGGATCAGGTGCGCGGACAGTACGCCCTGTACGAGGGAAAAGGGCGCGGAGAAACGGGGCGGCGGGCGGCGTTAAGTAACCTGCGGCGGCGGATGGAGGCTGTCGGCTATCGGGTGGCGGTAGACAGAGGGGACTGCAGGCGGCGGACAAATAATTAAATATGGATTGCTCGGAGCAAAAAATGTCGAAATATTCTATATTTTTGGCAGGTAAAGAGATTCTGTCTGGGAGATAAGCCTGCAGAAGGGATGGAAAATGATTGATAATCATAAATTAAAGAACAGGGATCTGTATCTGGATAAGATGATCGCTTTTCAGGATACGGAACCGGTTAAAGTGATAACCGGCATTCGACGATGCGGTAAATCAAGTCTGCTTAAGCTGATGGCTGCTCATTTGAGAGAAAGCGGAAAAGCGGAAGAACAGATTATTGAGATGAATTTTGAATCTTATGAGTGGAAAAAAATGACAGGTGATGCATTGTATGAATCTGTAAAACAGCGTGTTCTTCCGGACCGGCGAATGTATCTTTTTTTGATGAATTGCAGAGAGTGGAGGGATGGGAAGATGCCGTAAACTCATTTCGGGTGGATTTTAATTGTGATATTTATATTACGGGCTCAAACGCATATCTGCTTTCTTCAGAATATTCCACGTATTTGTCCGGCAGATATATTGAAATAAAAGTATATCCTCTGTCCTTTCGGGAGTTTCTATTTTTTCATGATTTTGTTGTCAGGGAAATGAAAAGTGCATTGGGCGGTATAAGGAGATACGCTTTTGATAAAAACAATGAACGCTATGAACTGCGTGAAGTGTTTGATGCCTATATGCGTGTCGGCGGAATGCCCGGTATTGCTGATGTGGGGCTGGAACAGGAAAAAGCAATATTTCTGTTTCCTCTATTGGGAATATACTTGTTCGTGAGGGACTGTTGGAGGAGGGGAAGCGAAAAGGAACGCCGAGCGCTCACACGATACAGAATTATGTAAATGCTCTCGCAGAGTCATATTTTTTCTATGATATTAAACGATTTGATATAAAGGGAAAAGAATTTTTGCGCACTCTGGGTAAATACTATATAGTAGATATCGGACTGAGAAATTACCTTTTGGGGTTTCGGGAGAGAGACAGCAGCCATGCGTTGGAGAATATTGTATATTTTGAACTGCTGCGCAGGGGATATGATGTGGCGATTGGCAAGGTGGATAACGCGGAGGTGGATTTTATCGCGGCGAAAGCGGATGAGCGGCTGTATATTCAGGTGACAGAATCGATGTTAAGTGAAAATGTCCGAAACAGAGAATTGGCATCGCTGCGAAAAATAAATGATAATTATGAAAAGATTATTCTCTCGCTGGAAACAGGTGTGCAGACTTCTTATGAAGGGATCAAAGTGAAAAATCTGACAGAATGGTTGATAGAGTGACAGGGATTGACACTCTGCCACTCTTTCGGGAATCATGATTATGTTTACTCACTTCTTTCGAGCGGAAAAGTCACTTGTCGGAATACAGTGTGTTTCCGGCGGAATCGACGCCGTCCACCTTAAGTCTCAGCGGTCTCTTTTGTTTTCTTCCTGTCTCAATTTTTCCCAGAAAGCGTTGTCGCGCATATAGCCGAAAGTCTCCTCGTCCACGAAGCCTTTCGCCAGCGTTTTTTTCACCCGCCCGGCGAAGGCGGGCATCGGTTTCGGGGTGGAGCAGATATGACGGTACAAGCTCGAGCGGGTGAAATCCATAAGAGTGTCATAGTCCTCGAGTAGTATCCTCATGATGCGCGCCGTCTCCTCCACGTCTTTTTCCAGCGCAGCGAGTTCCAGTCCGGCGGAGGCCTCCTGGTATGCGCCCATCTGAAAGAGGGAGGCAAGACCGCTCTCCACCTCCACAAGCTGATGCGCCATCGGGTGATCCCCGTCCTTCATATAGAGGATGCGCAGATCGTTCAGCACCATTTTCAGGCAGTTGTAGGACCACATCATCAGGTTTTCGTAAGCCTTGTACGCCTCCTCTTTTTTGCCCGTCCGGCTGTAGAGCAGCGCCTGCCGCCTCTTTCGCTCGGGATCGTCCTCGGGGAAATAGACGAGGCACTCCTGCGCTTTTTCATACTGCTTTTCTCTGATATAGAGGCTGAAGAGGGAGTTGGCGGCCGATTTTCGGATGGCGTAATCGTCGGCTTCGAGCGCGCGGAGATACCAGAGGCGGATCTGGTCGTCGTAGTCCGTTTTTTCTGTTGTGTTTTGTGAGTTTGCTGTGTCCTGACCGTCCTCTTCACTCTGTGAATCCACCGCGCTCCTCGAATCCAGCACGATGGCGAGACTCCAGATCAGCTTTGCGCAGGCGGGGTATTCCTCGATCGTTTCTCTGGCGTAGGCGAAAGCCTTCTCGTATGTCTCCGTGTCCAGCTTTCGGTTCAGCTCTTTTACAAAGAGGGATATGTCCTCCTCGGTGAGGCTCTCGCGAAAGGACAGGAGAGTGTCCGTTGTGATGCCGAGAAGTCTGGCGATGGGGGCGAGCAGGCCGATGTCGGGCTGTGTGTTATTGTTCTCCCATTTGTTGACGGCGGGGGTGGTGACGCCGAGGCGCTCCGCCATCTCCGCCTGCGTGAGTCGGAGTTTTTTCCGGTAGGTCCTGATGACGTTTCCGATATCCATAGTGCGTTCCTCCAAAGTGATTTTGTGCGAGTTCTTTTGTCTGATCCTGATTATAGGATAACGGATATGGCGGGAAAAATCTATTGAGCGCGAATTAAATAATAAGAAAATTTATTGAGTAATAATTAATTTCCAACATTTTACAAAATACTCTCGACAGAATACGACAAAAGCATTATAATTAGAATAATTCTAAAAGGGAGCGATGAGAAGGTGACCAGATACGCAAAACGGATACTGGAAATAGTCGATCAGTCAGATGAGCATATGACGGCGGAGCAGCTCTATCTGGAACTGAAGAAGACGGAACCGAAAGTCGTCCAGGCGACCGTATACAACAATCTGAATACTATGTACAAGGAGGGGCTGATACGGAAGCTGTCGTTAGAAGGTTCGCCCGACCGCTACGACAAGATAAAAAAACATGACCATCTTGTCTGTAAAAAATGCGGGGCGTTATCTGATATGACTTTCCGGGACATGACCGGGGATCTGGAAAGACAGCTGGGAGAGGGGATCCTGTCCTACGATCTGAAGGTATTTTATCTCTGTCCGAAATGCAGAGAAATATGAGAGGAGGTATTTGCGATGATCTATAAGTGCAGCGTCTGCGGCTATGTGTATGATGAGGAAAAGGAGGGAAAGCCGTTTTCCGAACTGAGGGAGTGTCCCATGTGCAAGCAGCCGCCGGAAAAATTCAGGGCGGCAGAGGAGCCGAAGCCTGATCCGGGCAGGGCTGAACAGGGCATGAAGCCCGCTTCGACGAAGACAGAGGGATTGAATCTGAACTACCCGGAGGAGACGGGAAAGACGGACAGCGATTACCGGTACATGAAGGAAATCCAGGAGATGGCGCTGACCGGAAAGTCGGCGATCGAGGCGATGGGAACGAGGATGAAAATGCCGAACTGGGACGATGTGTTTGTGCTCGGGGCGCAGCTAAACCCGATGCCCCTGGAGGAGCACGCCGATGTCTCTTTGAAGACCGTCATCGGAAAACATGCGGAGAAACCGATGGTGCTCGACATGCCGGTCTATATCTCTCACATGTCTTTCGGCGCGCTTTCTAAGGAGACGAAGATCGCGCTGGCAAAGGGCAGCGCGGCGGCGGGTACGGCGATGTGCAGCGGAGAGGGCGGTATCCTTCCGGAGGAAAAGGCGGCAGCGTACAAATATATTTTTGAGTACGTGCCGAATCTGTACAGCGTTACCGACGAGAACCTGCAGGCGGCAGACGCCGTGGAGATCAAGATCGGCCAGGGGACGAAACCGGGCATGGGAGGACATCTGCCGGGCAGCAAGGTGACACCGGAGATCGCGAAGATCCGAAACAAGCCGCTCGGGGAGGATGTCATCAGTCCCTCCAGATTTCCCGGGATCGACAGCGCGGACGATCTGAAGGAGCTGGTGAGCGGGCTGCGGAGAAGGAGCGGCGGCAGGCCGATCGGCATCAAGATCGCCGCCGGGCGCATCGAGAGGGATCTGGCGTTCTGCGTCCATGCCGAACCGGATTTTGTCACGATAGACGGGCGGGGCGGCGCCACGGGAGCTTCCCCCGCCATCATACGGGATTCCACCAGTGTTCCGACGATCTATGCGCTGTATCGCGCGAGAAAGTATCTCGACGCGGTGGGCTCGGACATCGATCTGGTGATCACAGGTGGGCTCCGGGTATCTTCCGACTTCGCGAAGGCGATTGCGATGGGAGCGGATGCGGTGGCGGTCGCCTCGGCGGCGATGGTGTCGGCTGCCTGCCAGCAGTATCGGATCTGCGGCAGTGGAATGTGTCCGGTGGGTGTCGCGACGCAGGATGAGAAATTGCGGGCGAGGTTACATATTGACGCCGCGGCGAAGCGGGTGGAAAATTACCTGAAATGCTCGGCGGAGGAACTTAAGACATTTGCGCGGATAACCGGCCATGCGGATATCCACGGACTGTCCGTGGATGATCTGTGCACGGTAAACGGGGAGATATCGGAACATACCAATATTGTGCACGCGGGCAGCGCACTGGCGTGGCCTGCGGGTGTATCAATATAGACAAAGCATAGGAGGAAAAGAACATGAGTGCGACAAAATATGCGGGAACACAGACCGAAAAGAATCTGGAGGCGGCGTTTGCCGGGGAATCCCAGGCGAGGAACAAGTACACCTATTTTGCTTCCAAAGCGAAAAAAGAGGGCTATGAGCAGATCGCGAGCCTGTTTTTAAAGACGGCGGACAATGAGAAAGAGCACGCGAAAATGTGGTTCAAGGAGTTGAACGGAATAGGAAGCACCGCGGAAAATCTCGCGGCGGCGGCGGACGGCGAAAACTATGAGTGGACAGATATGTATGAGAATTTCGCGAAGACGGCGGAGGAGGAAGGCTTTCCGGAGCTGGCGGCGAAATTCCGGCTCGTGGGTGCGATCGAAAAACACCATGAGGAGCGCTACCGCGCCCTGTTGAAGAACGTGGAGACAGCGGCGGTGTTTGAGAAGAGCGAAGTGAAGGTGTGGGAGTGCCGCAACTGCGGACATATCGTTGTGGGCACGAAGGCGCCGGAAGTCTGCCCGACCTGTAACCATCCGCAGAGCTACTTTGAAGTGCACGCAGAGAATTATTGATCGATCTAAGCGATTTGGGATTTTTATACGGTTTTTCCAGGACCCTCACGGTTTTTGTGGGGGTCTTATGACGTATGCGGCAGGATAACGCTCAGACAGTGTAAAGTCAGAATTCGGGCATATCGATGGAAAAAAGCGGGAACATGTGATAAAATAGCGGAGGATGGGAAAAGATTATAGTATATTGAGATATGCGGGGGAACAGAGTATGTGGTTTTTGTTTGCGTTGTTATCCGCCGTTTTTGCGGCGTTGACCTCCATTCTGGTGAAGGTCGGTATAGAGGGCGTAAATTCCAACCTGGCTACGGCCGTCAGGACCGGGGTCGTGGTGATTCTGGCGTGGGCTATCGTGTTTCTGTCGGGGACGCAGAGCGGCCTGTCGTCGATCAGCAGAAAGAGCTGGCTCTTCCTGATCCTGTCCGGACTTGCCACGGGGGCGTCGTGGCTGTGTTATTACAGAGCGCTGCAGCTCGGCGAGGTGTCGAAGGTGGTGCCGATCGATAAGCTGAGCGTGGTGATCACGCTGGTGCTCGCCTTTGTGTTTCTGCACGAGCAGTTTACCGTGAAGTCGTTTATCGGCTGTGTCCTGATCGGGACCGGGACGCTTGTTATGGTGGTATGATGATTCAGGAGTTGAAAGAGACGAAAAAAGCCGCCTCTCTGTTTGAGGGGTGGCAAGAGACGATGATCTGGTCCTGCCTCCAGGGCGTGATGGGGAAGATTTATGTGGATTCGCAGGAGGAACCAGCGTCCGCGGCGGCGGTGCTGGGGGATTTTTGCTTTCTGGCGGGGAGGCCCGACGGGGAATTTATAGATCGGATTCCGGATTTGCGGTTCGGGGAAAAAGAGAGTTCCATGATTATCGTGCCAAAAGATGAAAGCTGGGCGGAACGGATAGAGGAATGCCTTGGGGAAAAGGTGGAGAAAAATGTTCGCTACGCGATCAAAAAGGAGGGGGATGTCTTTGACAGGGAGAGACTGCGGAGGACAGCGGACAGACTTTCCGATGGATATGAGTTAAAAAAGATAGATAAAGAACTGTTTGAGCTTTGCAAAAAGACTAACTGGTGCAGGGACTGGGCGGCGAACTACAAGGACTATAATACATACCGGAGATACGGGCTGGGGGCTGTGATCTTTAAGGACGGAGAGCCGGTTTCCGGGGCTTCCTCCTACACCGGCTATATCGGCGGGATCGAAGTCCAGATCGATACGAGGGAAGATTATCGGAGAAGGGGGTTAGCGCTTGTCTGCGGGGCAAAGCTGATTTTGGAGTGCCTTGAGCGGGGATGGTATCCGAGCTGGGATGCCCAGAACAGATGGTCCGTCGCCCTTGCAGAGAAACTGGGATATCATTTTGACCGCGAATATGTGGTGTATGAGGCGGCGGGGAAGGACAGGAGGATGGAATGAGTTATCTTTTGCGGGGGATTTTGGTTGGGATAATATTTGGCGTGCCGGGAGGCGCGATCGGGGCGCTGACGGTGCAGCGTACTTTTCATTACGGGAGCAGGGCCGGGCTTTTGACGGGGCTTGGGTCCTCCTGTGCCGACAGTTTTTACGCCTGCGTGGGAATATTCGGGATCACCCTGATCTCCGATTTTATCGCGCGGCATGAGACGGCGATTCATATAGCGGGCGGTTCTTTGATCCTGTTTATGGGCGTCAGGCTGCTGTTGCGAAGACAGGAACCCGAGCCGGAGAAAAAGAACATGATGGAATCCGCCGGGATGTGCCTGTCCTCCTTTTTGATCGGGATGACAAATCCGGCGACGATTTTCATTTTTCTTCTGGCCTTTTCCTACTTCGGCATCTCAAAGGCGGCGTCATTTGCGGAGAGGATGCTGATGGTCTGCGGCGTATTTCTGGGGACTTACGTGTGGTGGGGCGTGATCGCCACGGTCGTGCCGATCGTACAGAAGAGGGCGGTGAAATTCAAGGTGAGTTATATGAACAGAGTGTTTGGAACGCTGTTATGCCTGCTCGGAGCAATCGTGTTTGTGAAGTGTATTGTGGAATATATATAGGGTGGTATAAATAATGAGGATACGGATGCTGACGCTGGGGATGGCGGTGATTTTTTTGACAGGCTGCGGTGCTTTTCGGCAGGAATCGGAGGAAAAGCGGCGGGAGCCGGATATACCGGAGAACCAGGCGGAAAAGGGTTATGATCTGCCCGTGGAAGAAGGAGAGAGGGAAGAGGCGGAGAAAGACTGTTTTGTGAAACTTCAACTGGTGCGGGACTTTTTCCCGGCGTATCAGGATGGAGATGATTCTATTGAGCTTTCCGATGAGCAGATCGAGTGGGCGGCGGAGAAGATTGCGGAGGATGGCTGTTGTGTTATGGCAGCCGGTGAGTATGCCGATCTGGAAAACTATGAAAGATTGGAAGCCTTTTTGGAGAGGGCGGCTAATGGGGCGGAAGGAGAGGAGATTCTCTATAAGATATCCCGAAGCGGGATGATCAGCAGGCAGAAGTACAAAAGCGATGGGAAAGAACTGTATGTGATATCGGCTGTCGCTTCCCGGCAGAATGGAGGGGAACCGGTGCTGGCCTATCTTACCAGCACCAGAATAAAGGAGTGGCGGGTTACGGAAAAAGGGTGGTTTTGCTATAAGCTTTGTGTGCCCGAGTACCCGGAGGTGACGGAGGTGGTGGACGGAAGCTGCATGGTGCGGGTGAAGCCCATGACGGATGAAAACAGGGAGATGTCTGAAAGATGCGTGTTGCCGGTGGCCTACAAGGGAAATAATCTCTTCTGCTGCGACTGGGACGCGGCGCATATGGAGGAGCTGGATTATAACGGGTTGTATGAATATCTGTATCAGATGAAGTATGGGGAGAACTTTCCGGCGGAGGAGTATCGCGGCGGGATACCGGAGGAGGAGTTTGAGAATCTGATGGCGGAATATCTGCCGGTGACGAAGGAGGAACTTCGGAAATATGCGGTGTACGACGAGGAGAGCCATACTTACGCATGGGAGATGCAGGAGTATTCCAATGACGCTCCCGTCTTTTTCAGCGGGGCCGTTCCGGAGGTCACGGATATCCGGGAGAATGAGGACGGGACGGTGACGCTTATGGTGGATGCGGTGT
Organism: uncultured bacterium; assembly: GCA_947643595.1. Lineage (GTDB taxonomy): Bacteria > Bacillota > Clostridia > Lachnospirales > Lachnospiraceae > 1XD8-76. The sequence goes on from CANRWP010000050.1 coordinate 18,966, forward strand.
GTGAGATGCTGTTGTGCGACGATGCGGCGATCACTCATGAGGTGACGGTCAGGTTTCGGGAGGACGGGAGTTTTCAGTATCTGGGGAATAAGATGATACGTTGCAGCGCGGATGTTGCGCCGGAGTATCGGCACAGGGTAAGGGAGAGGGAATAGCAGATCGGTTTCATTGACAGAACAGGTATTTTCGGATATTCTGATAGTAGTTCAAATCAGCATCAGGGGAGGCGCAAAATGTACGATCCGAAATCCAGACGTGCGGAAGAATTTATAGACCATCAGGAGATACTTGACACTCTCGCCTGGGCGGATGCCCATAAGAGAGACGCGGAGGCGATCGACGAGATCTTAAAAAAGGCGCGTCTGCGGAAGGGATTAAGCCACAGGGAGGCGTCCGTGCTGCTCGCCTGTGAGCTGGAGGAGAAAAATCGGGAACTCTATGCGCTGGCGGAGCAGATCAAGCGGGATTTTTACGGGAACCGAATCGTGATGTTTGCGCCGTTATATCTCTCCAATTATTGTGTCAACGGTTGTCTCTACTGTCCCTACCACGCGAAAAATAAGCATATCGTGAGAAAGAAGCTGTCCCAGGAGGAGATCCGGGCGGAGGTGATCGCTCTGCAGGATATGGGGCATAAGCGGCTCGCTCTGGAGGCGGGGGAGGATCCGGTACATAATCCGCTGGAATATATTCTGGAGTCCATTCGGACGATCTATTCTATCCATCACAAAAACGGCGCGATCCGCCGGGTGAATGTCAATATCGCGGCCGTGGAAGTGGAGGATTACCGTAAACTGAAGGAGGCGGGGATTGGGACATATATCCTGTTTCAGGAGACTTATCACAGAGAAAGCTATGAGAAACTGCATCCCACCGGACCGAAGAGTGATTACGCGTACCACACGGAGGCGCACGACAGGGCAATGCAGGGCGGTGTCGATGATGTAGGGCTCGGGGTGCTGTTCGGGCTGGAGCTCTACCGCTATGAGTTTGCGGGGCTTCTGATGCATGCGGAGCATCTGGAGGCTGTGTACGGCGTGGGACCTCACACGATCAGCGTGCCCAGAGTCTGCCCCGCGGACGATATCGATCCGGGTGCTTTTGACAACGGGATATCCGACGATATCTTTGCAAAGATCGTGGCGTGCATCCGGGTGGCGGTGCCTTACACGGGCATGATCGTCTCCACCAGAGAGAAGAAGGAGGTGCGGGAGCGGGTGCTGCATCTCGGGATATCCCAGATCTCGGGGGGCTCCAGGACCAGCGTGGGAGGCTATCGGGAGCCGGAGCCTGCGCAGGAGAACTCCGCCCAGTTTGATGTGTCGGACAGGCGTTCTCTGGACGAGGTGGTGCGCTGGCTGATGGAGCTTCACTATATCCCGTCCTTCTGTACGGCGTGTTACAGGGAGGGGCGGACCGGGGATCGCTTTATGTCCCTGTGTAAGTCCGGGCAGATCCAGAACTGTTGTCTGCCGAACGCGCTGTTGACTCTGCAGGAGTATCTGGAGGACTATGCATCGCCGGAGACAAGGCGGATCGGGGAAGAGATGATCGGACGGCAGATGGAGGAGATCGGAAGCGAGAAAGTGCGGGCTCTGACGAAGGAGCGGCTTGCGAGGACAAAACAGGGGCAGAGGGATTTCTATTTTTAGGGAGGAAGTGGCAGCAGTGGGAAGTATGAATCAGACACCGGCGGGGGAGCGGGTACATATCGCTTTTTTCGGCAGGCGCAATGTGGGGAAGTCCAGTCTGATGAACGCCTTTACCGGGCAGGAACTCTCGGTGGTATCTCCCGTGGAGGGGACGACTACGGACGCGGTGTATAAGGCGATGGAGCTTCTGCCGCTCGGTCCGGTGGTGCTGATCGATACGCCGGGGCTTGACGATAGTGGCGAATTGGGAGAAAAGCGGGTTCGGAAAGCTCTGGAGGTGATGCGGAAAACGGATATCGCCATTGTGGTGGCGGATGGAACAGTGCCACTCGGCGAGGCGGAAAGGGAGCTGATCCCGGAGTTTGAGAGAAAAGGAATTCCGTGGCTGTTAGTCTATAATAAGGAGGATTTAGCGGAGAAGGTTTCGGCGGATGAAGAGACGGTTTTGCCGGAGAAAGGCATGGCTGGTGAGAGAACGCTCCGGGTGAGCGCAAAGACAGGATTTCACATCCGCGAGCTGAAGGAGCGGGTGGCGGCGCTGGTGCCGGGGGATGTAGAGAAGCCGCTGATCGGGGATTTGTTGTCGGAGGGGGATACGGTGGTGCTGGTGGTGCCGCTGGATGCCGGGGCGCCGAAGGGGCGGCTGATACTGCCCCAGCAGCAGGTGATACGCGGGGTGTTGGAGGCGGGTGCATCCGCTCTTGTCTGTAGGGATTCGGAACTGGAAAAGACGCTGCAAAAGCTGGTATCTCCTCCGAGGCTGGTGGTCACGGACAGTCAGGTTTTTGACAGAGTAGGCCGGATCGTTCCGGAGTCTGTGCTCCTTACATCTTTTTCCATCCTGATGGCGCGGTATAAGGGGGACCTGGCGCAGCTCGCAGAAGGCGCCAAGGCTGTGGAGCGGCTGGGAGATGGCGACAGGGTGCTGATCTGTGAGGGCTGTACCCATCACAGGCAGTGTGAGGATATCGGCACGGTGAAAATTCCGAATTTGATTCGGCGTTACACGGGCAATAAGCAAAGCGTATGCGAGCCGGAGTTCTCTTTTACATCCGGCACGGAATTTCCGACAGATGTGTCATCTTATAAGCTGGTGGTGCACTGCGGCGGGTGCATGCTGAACAGAAGAGAGATGCAGTATCGCCTGGAGCGCTGCAGGGAGCAGGGGGTGCCGGTGACAAATTACGGCGTGCTGATCGCCTGCCTGAACGGGATTTTGGATCGGGCGGTGGGGATTTTTTAAATTTGTATGAGTTATCATCAGAATTTTAGAAAGCAAAGCGTTCCGATACATAACGGAACCGGAAAGGGAGGTTACATATGAGAGGATTATATTCATCTAAAACAGAGATCCGCCACTCCATTTTCAAGGAGATCGCGAAACTGGCATACGAGGGAGACGATCCGGCGAAGCTGGAGGAACTTCCGTACAAGATCATTCCGGGGGAGATCGCGTCCTACCGGGAGAGTATCTTTCTGGAGCGCGCTATCGTGGGAGAGAGGCTGCGCGTGGCGATGGGGATGTCCCTGCGCAAGATCTCGGAACATGCGCCCATCGCGGAGGGCGTGGGGGAGAGTGTGATCGAGGAGAAGTATTATGAGCCGCCCCTGATCAATGTGATAAAGTTTGCCTGTAATTCCTGTCCGGAGAAACGGATCATGGTGACGGAAGGATGCCAGGGCTGTCTGGAGCATCCCTGCATGGAAGTCTGTCCGAAGGGAGCCATCCGCATGGTGAACGGCAGGTCTCATATCGATGAGGAGAAATGTATCAAATGCGGGAAATGTCTGGACGCCTGTCCCTACAATGCGATCATCAAACAGGAGCGCCCCTGCATGAAAGCCTGCGGTATGGGAGCCATCAAATCCGATGAGTACGGCAGGGCGGAGATCGATCAGGACAAGTGCGTCTCCTGCGGCATGTGCCTTGTGAGCTGCCCCTTCAGTGCCATCGTGGACAAGGGACAGATCTATCAGACGATCATGGCGCTGAAGAGCAGCACGCCGGTATTTGCGATCCTGGCGCCGGCGATCGCGGGACAGTTTAAGGGACTGAAAAATACAAAGATCCGCAGCGCTTTTCAGGCGCTTGGTTTTACCGATGTGCGGGAGGTGGCGATCGGGGCTGACCTTTGCGCCATTGAGGAGGCGAAGGATTTTCTGAAGGAAGTGCCGGAGAAACTGCCCTTTATGGCGACGTCCTGCTGTCCTTCCTGGTCCATGATGGCGAAAAAGCTGTTCCCGGAGCAGGCGGAGTGTATTTCCATGGCGCTGACGCCGATGGTGCTGACGGCACGGCTGATCAAGCAGAGAAACCCCGAGTGCAAGATCGTGTTTGTGGGGCCCTGTGCGGCGAAGAAGCTGGAGGCGAGCAGGCGGACGATCCGCAGTTATGTGGACTTTGTGCTGACTTTCGAAGAGGTGGCGGGAATGTTCGCGGCGAAGGAGATCGATTTTGAAACGCTGCCGGAGGGAGAGCCGCTTCTGCGCGCCAGCGCGGACGGCAGAGGTTTTGCGGCGAGCGGCGGTGTGGCGAAAGCGGTGGTCAATGTGATAAAGGAGATGGAGCCGGAGAGGGAAGTCAAGGTGGCGAGCGCCGAAGGGCTTCAGAATTGCAAGAAGCTCCTGACGCTGGCAAAAGCAGGGAAGTATAACGGTTATCTGCTGGAGGGCATGGCGTGTCCGGGCGGCTGTATCGCGGGAGCGGGGACAATAGAATCTATAAAGACTGCGGGCGCGGCGCTGGAGAGCATGAAAAAAGAAGCGGCATTTGAAGAATGCCTCGGAACAAAATATGAGGACCGCCTGCAGGAGCTGGAGGAGTTCCAGCTGTAAAGAAAAGGGTTAAGAAATGTTGGAGTTTGAATTTAGAATATTGGATTTTATCCAGAGCATCAGAACACCTCTGGGGGATGTGGTGATGCCGTTGATATCGGCGCTGGGAAACGCCGGAATGATATGGATCCTGCTCGCCTGTATCCTGATGGCGCTTCCCAGGACGAGAAAATCCGGGGTGATCTTAGCTGTGGCTCTCTGTTGGGATGTAGTGCTGTGCAACGGAACTTTGAAAAATCTTGTGGCAAGGGTTCGTCCTTATGAGGTCAACACCGCGGTTCAGCTGTTGATAAATAAACCGTTGGAGTATTCGTTCCCGTCGGGACATACGGCGGTTTCGTTTGCGTCCGTCACGGCACTCTGTTTGGCCGGGAGGCGGAAACTTGCCGGGGTAATGTCAGTGCTGGCCTTCGCCATAGCATTTTCCAGACTGTATCTGTATGTGCATTACCCGACGGATATTCTGGGAGGGATCCTGGTGGGAATCTTCGCCGGATATATGGGATATTGCACCGTACAAAGATTCGCCCGCGGGAAGAAAATTTTCACTGACAAACAGGGAGAGTTGTGATATAATACCGCGAGGAACAGAAAACGCAGCTAATGAAAAAAGGAGCATACCGTATGAAAGCTTTTCTGATTTTGGAGGACGGCACCGTATTTTCGGGAACGCATATCGGTGCGGAGAAAGAAATCATCAGTGAGATTGTTTTTAACACATCCATGGCAGGGTATCTGGAAGTACTGACCGACCCGTCTTACGCGGGGCAGGCAGTCTGCATGACCTATCCGCTGATCGGAAATTATGGGGTCTGTCTGGAGGATATGGAGTCCTCCCATCCCTGTCTCGATGGGTTTATCGTCAGGGAATTATCGAGGATGCCCAGCAATTTCCGGAGTGACATGAGCATTCAGGAGTTTCTGGATAAATATGAGGTTCCGGGAATCGCGGGGATCGACACGAGGGCGCTTGTGAAGCTTCTGCGGGAGAAGGGAACCATGAACGGCATGATAACCACGAGGGAGGACTTTGACCTGGAGGAGATCCTGCCGAAGTTAAAAGCCTACACGCCGGGCAAGGTGGTGGAAAGAGTGAGCTGCAGGGAGAAGTACGTCGTGGGCGAGGGCAGACGGAAGGTGGCGCTTGTGGATTATGGCACAAAGAGCAATATCATCAGCTGCCTGACGAAGAGAGACTGCACGGTGACGGTCTATCCGGCGTTTTCGACGGCGGAGGAGATCCTGGCGGATGAGCCGGACGGCATCATGCTGTCCAACGGTCCGGGCGATCCGAAGGAATGTGTATCTATTATAGAAGAAGTCAGGAAATTATATCGGAGCGATGTGCCGATCTTTGCTATCTGTCTGGGGCATCAGCTCATGGCGTTAGCCACCGGGGCGGATACGTTCAAGATGAAATACGGGCATCGGGGCGGCAACCATCCTGTGAGGGATCTCTCCACGGGACAGGTTTACATCTCCTCTCAGAACCACGGGTATGTGGTGGATATGGAGAAGCTGGATGAGGAGACGGCGAAGCCCGCCTTTGTGAATGTCAACGACGGCACCTGTGAGGGAGTGAACTACACAGGAAAGAATATATTTACGGTGCAGTTTCATCCGGAAGCCTGTTCGGGGCCGTTGGACAGCGGGTTCCTATTTGACAGATTTATGGAGATGATCGATAAAAACAGGGAAGAAGGAGGGAGAAAGCATGCCTAGAAATCCGGAGATAAAGAAGGTACTGGTGATCGGTTCCGGCCCGATTGTGATCGGACAGGCGGCGGAATTTGACTATGCGGGCACTCAGGCCTGCCGTTCCCTGAA
>CANRWP010000051.1 GCA_947643595.1 uncultured bacterium
CTATACCCCGGAGGGGTTAAAGCTAAACCCCCATTTGAAATGGGGGTTGCTAACTAAACCGAAAGTAGCGTTGCATATTGAAAATGAAATGCGTTGGGCAATGAAGAAATACAAGAAGCTATATCCAGATAAACCGTTGCCACATATCACGCCTCATGTATTCCGGCATACGTTCTGTACCAATATGGCAAATGCAGGAATGGACATTAAGACATTGCAATATGTAATGGGACATTCCGATGTAGGTGTTACACTGAATGTTTATACTCATGCCAGCTATGACCGTGCGGCGGAGCAGATGGCAAAGATTTTAGACTTCAAAGAAGCGGATATGCAAGGAAAACAGAGAAAATCAGGTTGAGAAATACACCAATCTACTACACCAATTACTACACCATTTGACCGCAAATTTACGTAGATTTATAACGAATTACGCAGATTAAGGGTAAAAAAACAAAAATGAAATAAGCGCCGGAAAGCTTGAAAAATCAAGGTTTGAAGGCTTATGAAGGGATATAAAAGATATGATAAAAATATTATTTGTCTGCCACGGCAATATTTGTCGCAGTCCAATGGCTGAGTACATCTGCAAAAAAATGGCGGCTGACCGCGGTGTTTCAGAAGAACTGGAGATCTCTTCCGCGGCTACGAGCAGGGAGGAGATTGGCAACGGTGTCTACCCTCCGGCGAGGAGAAAACTGAACAGCGTGGGAATTTCCTGCGATGGACATCGGGCGAGGCAGGTGACGAAGGCGGACTACGACCACTACGATTATCTGATCGTCATGGAGCAGTATAATATCCGCAATCTGATGCGCATTATCGGGAGCGATCCGGAGAAGAAAGTGTACAAGCTTCTGGATTTCGCGGGGAGCGGCGGCGATATCGACGATCCGTGGTACACGGGGGATTTCGACACGACCTACCGCGAGATCGTGGAAGGGCTGGAAGGATTTTTTGAGAAAGCAGTCGATTAAAATGCGACGGAGATCTAAGGAGTGAACAGGGGGAGTTCTATGGAGACATGGAATCCCCCCTTGTTTTCCGCACGGAACTCCCCGCCGTGGGCGCGGATGATCCGGTATGCCATCGGCAGACCGAAACCGTGGGCAGTGCAGGGCAGAGTCTCCAGATTTTCCAGCACGTTGGCGGGAACTCCCTGCCCGTCGTCCGCTATGGTGATGAGAACATATTTTGCCTGCAGGCTGCCGGATACTTTGATCCGGCAGCCGTTTTCGTTGTGGTTTATACTGTTTTGCAGCAGGTTGTAGAAAGCTCTCGAGAGAAGCGATTCATCGCCCATGACCATCGCCTGTCCGCAGCGGAGAGCTAAAGAGAGCACATATTTCTCCGGGGAATTCTGACCGGATGGTGAAGCCGGATCCGGCGCCACGCAAAGGTCTTCCGAAAAACGGATCGCCGACAGATCGGAATTGAGTATCTCGCTGACGACGCTGCGCAGCAGGACAGCGATCTGCAGCGGTTTTTTATTGTGTGGCTGCATTTCGTATTCCAGGGAGGAGGTCAGGTTCAGATCTTCGATCAGCTTTTTGATTTTCATCCCCTGGGAGGTGATGACGGCGGCATATTTTTTGTTCTCCTCGGAGAGCGACTCATCTTCCGCGAGCTGTTCCCCGTAGCCGACGACCATGGAGAGAGGAGTGCGGATATCGTGGGAGATACCCGAGATCCAGTTGGAGCGCGCTTTATCCCGGCTGGCGAGCAGCGTGTTCTTTCGTACAAGCGCCTGGGACGTCTTTGTGATGTTGGAAAAGGGCTCTTTGAAAATGCCTTTGGCCGGCAGGGAGACAGGTTCTTCTCTGCGCAGTTTTACCAGTCCGTCCGTCAAAAGCTTTATCCGTTTATACAGGAAGGAGCCGAAGACGGAAGAGAGCAACGCCGCGAAAAGAAAGTTCAGGACAAACACGCGGAATATACGCTGCGGCAGGGTGTCAAACCATTCCATAGTGTATTCTATGGAATACTTTCCCACGGCGTCTTTGGGAATGCCAAGGATGAAAAGACCATAATCCTCAGCTCTGATATACACGGGATAATCGTTTAAAAACCACCTTGTAAGCCTGGCGATATCCTTCAGGGAATAGTGACTGGGAATATCGTCAGGTTTGTGCAGAGACCAGAGGATATCCCCGTTGTCATCCAGAAGAATGCACCAGTAATCCCCGGGGAGAATGGACTCATCCGTGAGACTGAAAGATACCACATTTCCATCCTCATCCGTGGCGACGGAAAAATGCTCACTGATCTTTGTCAGAATGCCTCTGGGATTATGGGGGTAAATATCACCGCCGTTACTCATGATGAATCCTGCTCCCAGAAAATTGACGAAAAAGAGCAGCATCGCCACAAAGGTGGAGATCAGGATGATCGATATAAAGATATTAAAAATCGTTAAATTGATCGGAGGAGAGTTTTTTTTCATGGCTTTTCCTTTTCAGCTTGTGACCACCAGCTTGTATCCGAGTCCCTTCACGGTCAGCAGGTGTTTCGGGGCGGAGGGGGTTTCTTCAATCTTTTGGCGCAGCCTTCGGATGTGCACCATCAGCGTATTCTCATAGCCATAGCTTGTATCGCCCCAGGCGGCCATCGTCAGGGCGTCGATTGTGACAATGCGGTTTTTCTGCCCGTAGAGTACCTTCAGCAGGATCAGTTCCTTCGGTGTCAGCGGAATCTCTTCATCGCCCCGTCTCACGATGGCGGTGTCAAAACGGATCTCCCGCTGTCCGCAGAGCGAATCCGGCAGGAAAAAGCTGCTTTCCGGAAGGATATTGCCGTAGGTACGCCGCAGCAGAGCGGTGACACGCAACAGGAATTCTTTGGGCAGAAAAGGTTTGACAATATAGTCGTCCGCGCCCAGGGAAAGCCCCTGAATCTTATCGTCGGCTTCCCCTCTGGCAGTCAGAAAAATAACCGGAACCTGAGAAAACTTCCGGATCTCTCGGAAAAGGAAAAAACCGTCCCCGTCCGGCAGGTTGACATCCAGAATACAGAGGGAGACAGACTGTTTTTCCATAATATTCAGCGCCTCCCCGCAGGATTTTGCGGTATAGATCTGAAAGAAGCCGTTGGAATAGAGGATCTGCTCCAACATCGATAAAAGCTGGGGTTCGTCGTCAACCAGCAGGATTTTTTTGTTTTTCAATTCCGGGATGTCCGTCTGTTTTTCCGTCATATCGATCTCCTCCGTTACTCAGTAGAGTATAACACAATAAAACCGCAGATTTAAGCCTTTTTGGACAGGTATTCTCAAAATTAAGGTTGCCGTAAGGAGGATTTAAGTCTGGAGTAAGGAGAAGGTGGTAAAGTGACATCAGAAAGTTCCCCGTGCGGGAGAACAAAAATTGACAGGTGGAGGTAACAATGAAAGAACTGGTAAGAACAGAAAATCTCTCCAAAAGATATGGAGATATTTTGACGGTGAAAAGTATGAATCTGTCCGTGATGGAAGGAAGCATCTACGGATTCTGCGGGCCGAACGGCGCCGGAAAGTCTACGACGCTGAAGATGCTGCTGGGGCTGGCAAAGCCCACGGAGGGAAGGATACGCTTATTCGGGAGAGAGATGACGGCAAAAAACAGAATTGAGATTCTGAGACAGACCGGTTCCCTGATAGAAAGTCCGTCCTACTACGGACATTTGAGCGGCAGGGAAAACCTGGAGATCCTGCAGGGACTGTTGGGAGTGCCGAAGGAGAATGTGGACGAGGTATTGAAAATCGTGCGGCTTCACAATCAGGGAAAGAAAAAGGTTTCCGCGTACTCTCTGGGGATGAAGCAGAGACTGGGGCTGGCGGCGGCGCTCCTCCATTTTCCGAAACTCCTGATTCTGGATGAGCCCACCAACGGGTTGGATCCCGCGGGCATCCAGGAGATGCGGGAACTGATCCGTTCTCTGCCGGAAAAGTACGGGATGACAGTGATAATATCGAGCCATCTGCTGTCGGAGATCGATCAGATTGTGGACGACATTGGCATTATCGCGAACGGAAAGCTGAAATACCAGGGGTCGTTAAACAGACTCCACGAGCAGGACGAGACAAAGACGCTGGAAGAAATTTTCCTCGAGATGACAATGGAGGAGGTGAGTTTATGATGGCATTGTGGAAAGCGGAATATCAAAAAACAAGAGGGCGGCACCTGATGCTGTTTGTGTTCGCCATGTCGGCGGCAGGTCTCATATGGGCATTGGGCGGAAAACTGAGTGAGGACGCCATCGCAAAGGGATGGTATATGCTGCTGTATCAGATGCCCCTCATCAACGAACTGATTCTTCCGATGACGGCGATGCTTATCGCCTCCCGCCTGGGCGACCTGGAGCATAAAAACGGTATGATGAAGCAGCTCTGCTGCGTGGCGGAGCGGGGAAAGCTGTACGATGTAAAATTGCTCTACGGGCTCACGCTGGTGCTTGCGGGCGTTCTGATACAGTGGTTCGGGATTATTGCCGACGGACTGTTCCGGCATCATTTCGAGGGGCCGTTTCTCCTGAAAGAATATTTGCTGCTCCTGCTGTTTACGATGGCGCCGACCTCTGCGGTCTATGCGCTGCTGCACGCGGTGGCGATGTGCTGCGTCAGGCCTGCCGTGCCCTATATCGTGGGGATTATCGGGGAGTTTGTCGGCCTGCTTTCCATGTTTCTGCCGTACACCTGGCTGATAAAGGGGACACCCTGGGGGTATTACGGCGCGTTGATGCTGCTCTGGTCGGAGTACGACAGGACGACCCGAATTTCCACTTATTTTTACAGGGAGATCGACTGGGCGGGATTCGCGGAAATTGTAATAATAACAATGGTTATTTATATAGCCGGAAGGATTGTCTTCTGCAGGATTGAAAGTTAAAGGAGGAATAAAAAAATGCTGCTCAAATTATATAAGGCGGAGAGAGTGAAACTGAGACGTTCCCCGATATGGCTGATCTTTATTGTAGTGCCGGCTGTGCCGGCCTTTCTGGGAACGGTGAATTATCTGAATAATGTGGCGATACTGACCTCGCAGTGGTACAGTCTCTGGACCCAGCACACGCTGTTTACAAGTTATTTTTTTCTGCCGGTTCTGCTGGGACTCTACTGCAGTTATCTGATGCGTCTGGAAAAGAATAATCACAATTTAACAAAACTTCTGACGTTGCCGATATCCCGAAAAGAATTGTTTCTGGTGAAGGTGTTGTCGGCGGGAAAGATTATTTTTCTGACGGAACTGTGGATAGGAGTGTTGTTTCTGATCTCTGGAAAACTGATCGGCATGTCGGCGGAGCCTCCTGTGGCGGAATTGTTTGTCTGGTGCCTGTTCGGAGCTCTCGGAGGGCTTGTCATGGCGGCGATCCAGCTGATTCTTTCCCTGCTGTGCGACAGCTTTGCACTGCCGGTCGGTATATCCTTCGTCGGCGGCCTCACCGGACTTATCGCCATGGCGAAAGCCGGATACGGACATATCTATCCCTACTCCCTGTTGGCTTACGGCATGGTCGCCAACAACAACACACAGCAGCTTACCGCGGAGGGATATCCGCAGTTCATAGTGGTCTGTATATGGTATATAGCGGTTTTCACAGTGATCGGCGCCGTGATAATGGAGAAGAAGGAGGTCTGACTGATCAGACCTCCTTCTAAAATAAAAGGCGTTCGCGTTCACAACTGTTCACTCCAGATTTTTGTAGGCCGTGGACAGCATCAGCTTGATCCGGTTCAGCTGGTTCACCTCGCTGGCCCCCGGATCGTAGTCGATCGCCACGATATTGGATTGCGGATAGCGTTTCCGTATCTCCTTGATCACACCCTTGCCGACCACATGGTTCGGCAGGCATCCGAAGGGCTGACAGCAGACGATATTGGCCACGCCGCTCTGGATCAGTTCGATCATCTCCCCGGTCAGGAACCACCCTTCGCCGGTCTGGTTGCCGATGTTTACTATGGGTTCGGCGTACTCTATCAGCTTGTAGATGCTGACAGGGGGGTGAAAATGACTGCTCTGCGCCAGAGCTTTGGCGGCGCTCCCCCGCAGAAATTCCAGGGCGCGGATGCCAAGGCGGCACAGGCGGGCCGCTTTTTTGCTGGTACCCAGATAATCAGCCTTGTAGATCTGGTTGTAGAAGCAGTAGAGCATGAAGTCCAGCAGGTCCGGACAGACCGCTTCGGCGCCCTCCGCTTCCAGGAGTTCCACGAGATGATTGTTGGCCACCGGGGCGAACTTCACAAGAATCTCACCCACGATCCCGACTTTCGGTTTTTTTGTGTCCTCCAGAGGAAGTGCGTCAAACTCTTCGACGATCTGACGGCACATCCTGCGGAATTTGAAGAAATTCAGATGTTTTCCAGTCAGGAAGGAGACGCAGCGCGCCTTCCATTTTTCGTGCAGAGCGTTGGCCGAGCCGGGTTCTTTTTCGTAGGGCCTCGTGGCGTAGAGACAGCGCATGAAAATATCGCCGAACACTGCGCCGAAGGCGACGTGGATCAGAAGATCCGCGTTGATGTGGAACCCCGGGTTTGTCTCAATACCGCCCAGATTCAGGGAGATAACCGGAATCTGGGACATTCCCGCTTTCTCCAGAGCCCGACGGATGAAACCGATATAGTTGGTGGCACGGCAGCCGCCGCCGGTCTGCGACATGATGACTGCGGTGCGATTTAAGTCGTATTTGCCCGAATGCAGGGCGTCCATAATCTGCCCCACCACGATCAGGGAAGGATAACAGGCGTCATTATTTACATATTTCAGCCCCATGTCCACCGCATGCCGGTTGTCGTTGCCGAGCACTTCAAAGTTGTAGCCGCAGGCATTGAAAGCGGGCTGCAGCAGATCAAAGTGGATCGGCGACATCTGGGGACAGAGGATCGTATAATTTTTTCGCATTTCTTCCGTGAAAGAAATCTTTTGGATGGAAGAGGGGCGGATGGTCCGCTTCATATTCCGCATCTCGCGCACCCGGAGGGCGGAGAGAAGAGAGCGTATACGGATCCTCGCGGCGCCCAGGTTGTTGACCTCATCGATCTTCAGGCAGGTGTAGATCTTGTCGGAGCCGGAGAGGATATCGTTCACCTGATCTGTGGTGACGGCGTCCAGTCCGCAGCCGAATGAATTTAGCTGAATCAGATCAAGGTCCTCCCTTGTCTTCACAAAACTTGCCGCCGCGTACAGTCTGGAATGGTACATCCATTGGTCGGTGACGATCAGCGGGCGTTCCGGTTTTGCCAGATGGCAGATCGAATCCTCGGTGAGTACGGCGATATTGTAACTGTTGATCAGCTCCGGAATACCGTGGTTGATCTCCGGGTCAATGTGATAGGGGCGTCCCGCGAGAACGATTCCCCGCGTCTGATGTTCTTCTATCCATCCAAGGACTTCTTCCCCTTTCTTTCGGATATCCTCCCTGGCGGCATCCTGTTCGGCCCACGCCAGATCCACCGCCGCCTGGATCTCTTCCTCGGGAAGGTCGGAGAACTCCCGGACAAGCGCCTGTTTCACGGTTTCCGCCGATTCAAAGTTCATGAAAGGATTGCGGAATGTGATTTTTTCTCTGGCGATCTCCTCCACATTGTTCTTGATATTTTCCGAGTAGGAGGTGACGATCGGGCAGTTGTAGTGGTTGTTGGCATCCTCAAACTCCCTGCGCTCATAAAACAGAGCGGGATAGAAAATAAAGCGGATCCCCTGTCGGATCAGCCAGGAGACATGCCCGTGGGCAAGTTTTGCCGGGTAACATTCCGACTCACTGGGGATGGATTCAATGCCCAGCTCATAGATCTTATGGGTGGAGCTTGGGGAGAGAACGACCGAGTAGCCCAGCTCCGTAAAGAAAGTGAACCAGAAAGGGTAGTTCTCGTACATATTTAACACCCGGGGAATACCCACCTTGCCCCGCTTTGCCTCGTCTGCCGGCAGCGGCTCATAGTGATGGAAAAGCCGCTCGAGCTTGTATTCGTAGAGGTTTGGAATATTGTTCTCATTTTTCTGCTTTCCGAGTCCGCGCTCACATCGGTTGCCGGAGATGTACTGGCGGCCCCCGGAAAAGCGGTTGATAGTCAGACGGCAGTTGTTGGTACACCCCTTACACTTGGCCATGGTGGTCGTAAACTGCAGTTCGTTGATTTTTTCGATGGTGAGCATGGTGGTCTGATAATCTTTTTCCATGCCATAGCGTTCCCTGGCGATCAGGGCGCTGCCGAAGGCGCCCATGATACCGGCGATGTCCGGGCGGATGGCATTGCAGTCCGCAATTTTCTCAAAACTGCGCAGCACGGCATCGTTGTAGAAAGTACCTCCCTGCACGACGATATTTCGCCCGAGTTCTTCTGCGGAAGATACTTTGATCACTTTGAACAGGGCATTTTTTATGACCGAGTAGGCCAGTCCCGCGGAGATATCGTTGACGGAAGCCCCCTCCTTCTGGGCCTGTTTTACTTTGGAATTCATAAACACGGTACAGCGTGTGCCGAGGTCGATGGGATGCTTTGCAAACAGCGCCGCCTGGGCGAAGTCCTCCACACTGTAGTTCAGGGATTTGGCGAAAGTCTCGATAAAGGAGCCGCAGCCGGAGGAGCACGCCTCGTTGAGCTGCACGGAGTCCACCGTCTGATTCCTGATCTTGATGCACTTCATGTCCTGTCCGCCGATATCCAGGATGCAGTCCACGGAAGGATCAAAGAAGGCGGCGGCGTAATAGTGCGCCACGGTCTCCACCTCGCCGTCGTCCAGAAGGAAAGCGGCCTTCAACAGTGCTTCCCCATAGCCGGTGGAACAGGAGCGGACGATCTTTGCGCCTTCCGGCAGCAGACCGTAGATCTCCTGAATGGAACGGATCGCTGTCTTCAGAGGGCTGCCGTTGTTGTTGCTGTAAAAAGAGTATAGAAGCTGGCCGTCCTCCCCTACGAGAGCGGTCTTTGTGGTGGTGGAGCCGGCGTCGATGCCGAGGTAACAGTTCCCCTGATAAGTGGCGAGCTCCCCCTTTCTCACGGTAGTATTTTCGTGGCGGGATCGGAACGCGTCGTACTCTTCTTCGGAGGCGAACAGAGGTTCCATCCTTGCCACTTCAAATTCCATCCGGATACCGCAGGACAGCTTCTCTATCATGGCCGAGAGAGTAACGGAGATCTCCTCTCTGGCGTTCAGGGCGGAGCCTATGGCCGCGAAGAGATGGGAGTGTTCCAGCGCTATGGTGTGTTCCTCGTCCAGTTTTAGGGTGCGGACGAAGGCGGCTTTCAGCTCGGACAGAAAGTGGAGCGGCCCGCCTAAAAATGCCACATGCCCGCGGATAGGTTTTCCGCAGGCAAGGCCGGAGATCGTCTGGTTTACCACCGCCTGGAAGATGGAGGCGGACAGATCTTCCTGTGTCGCGCCCTCATTGATCAGAGGCTGGATATCGGATTTGGCGAACACGCCGCAGCGAGCGGCGATGGTGTAGAGGGACTGATAATGTTTGGCGTACTCGTTCAGCCCGGAGGCGTCCGTCTGCAGAAGGGAAGCCATCTGGTCGATAAAGGAACCGGTGCCGCCGGCGCAGATGCCGTTCATACGCTGTTCCACGTTGCCTCCTTCAAAATAGATGATCTTCGCGTCCTCTCCGCCGAGTTCGATTGCCACGTCGGTTTTGGGGGCGAAGGTCTGCAGGGAAGTGGATACTGCTATCACTTCCTGCACAAAGGGGACATCCAGATGATTGGCTAACGTCAGTCCGCCTGAGCCGGTGATCATCGGATGAATCGTCAGATCCCCGAGGGAGGACGACGCTTTCTTCAAAAGGTCCGCCAGAGTTTCCTGAATGTTGGCAAAATGCCTCTTATAGTCGGCAAATAAAAGAGTATGTTTATCGTCCAGCACAGCGATCTTGACCGTGGTGGAGCCGATATCGATACCCAGTGTATATGTTGAATTGTTCATAAAATTTCTCACTCCTGTCATGAAAAAAAGAGTTTTTGACATTCCCAGACATTATACGACATTCTTTTGGACATTTCAACGTACTAAAAATGAGAAATAATTAAAAATTAATAACAGTTATGGAAATTATATTAAATTGCGGAAGAAGCGATGCTTCACGGTTTACTTTTTTTCTCCGAAATGGTATTATGGTTGCGAAATGTTTTTTGCAGATAACGGAAAGAGTATTTCGCAATTGTGTGAAGAGAAAAAGAGGAAAAAAGAGGAAAATAAACATGCAGAATTTTGTCAAAAATATGGAAAAGAAGTTTGGCAGATACGCGATACCGGATCTGATCAATTACTTTATCATCTTCTACGTGGCATCCACGATCATCAGCCTGTTTATGCCGCAGCTTTATTACAGTTTTCTGGCGCTTGATTTTGAGAGGATCATGCACGGCCAGGTCTGGAGGCTTTTTACTTTCATATTGGCTCCCGCTTCGCTGGACGGCTTTTTCGGTATTTTATTTTTTGTTATTACGGTTCATATCTATTATCTGTTCGGGCACTCGCTGGAGAATCTCTGGGGCGCTTTCCGCTTTAACCTGTACTTTATCGGCGGGATCGTTCTGACAATCCTGGCGGAACTGATTCTGTTTATCACCGTGGGACAGAGCGCCTATTACGGCGGTATGAGTTATCTTTACCAGTCGATGTTTTTCGCTTTCTGTGTGCTGTTTCCGGAGGAACAGTTTTTGATCTATTTTGTATTTCCGCTCAAGGCGAAAGTGCTGGCAGTTCTGGATGCCATACTGCTGGCAGTGAACCTGATACAGTATCTGGTGGAGGGAGAGTATCCCTACTGTGTGGCGATCGTGGTGGCCATGCTGAATTTTCTGATATTCTTCTACGCCTACAAAGGGCTGGACAGATTCAGCCCGAGGCAGGTGAAGAGGCGGAAAGATTTTAAGAGGCAGACAATGCGGCCCCAGGGAGTGACAAAGCATCAGTGTGCGATCTGCGGCAGAAACGAGGCCACAAATCCGGAACTGTCGTTCCGCTTCTGTTCCAAGTGCAACGGAAATTATGAGTACTGTGAGGAACATCTCTTCACCCACCAACATGTGAAGTGAAGTCAGGGAGGGGGAGAGTATGGACAGAGAGATTCAGTTTGCGAAGGCGCTGGAAAAAGTAAAGAAGCTGGGACGTCTGCAGGGGAACAGTATCCGTAAGGAACAGGTGAGGGAGGCTTTCGCGGAGCTTTCCCTGGATGAGGCGCAGCTGGCGCTGGTGTATGATTATCTGGAGAAACATCAGATTGGAGTGGACAAAAAGGCCGAAGCGCAGACAGTGTTGTCGGAGGAGGAGACAGATTATCTGCAGGAATATCTTGAGACTCTGAAAGAACTGGCGGATATCCCGGACGGCGAGAGGGAGGCGGTAGTTCTCTCCTCCATGGCGGGAGATCTCTCCGCGCAGAGGAGACTGGTGGAGATCTTTTTGCCGAAGGTGCCGGAGATGGCAAGGATCTATGTCGGTCAGGGCGTGTATCTGGAGGACCTGATCGGTCAGGGGAACGTGGCGCTCAGCGCCGGCGTCTCGATGCTGGGGGCGTCGGAGAACGCGGAGGATGCCGAGGGGATGCTGGCGTGGCTTATCATGGATGCGATGGAGAAGCTGATCGAGGAGAGCGTGGAGAGCCGCAGCGCTGACAGGAAGCTGGAGGACAGAGTCAACCACATCGCGGAGAAGGCGAGGGAGCTGGCGGAAGATATGCGGCGGAAGGTGACGATAAAGGAGCTGGCGGAGGAGACCGGGATTCCGGAGGAGGAGATACGGGATGTGTATCGGGTCAGCGGGTATGTGATCGAGGAATTGGAAGACAAATAAAAGGAAAAAGCCCGCACAGATTTGGCGGAAAAGGATAAAGTATGGCATTTGAGTCATTGAGAAAAAAAATAGCCGATGGCAGAAAAAACAGTGGAAACAGAAAAAGCGGCCCGGCGGTCTATGAAGATTTCAAGTATATGCTGCAGGATGTCAGCCGCATTTATATCGGGGCGAAATATACCTACAGGGAGCTGATGGAGAATCCCGAGATGGCTTTCAAGTTTAAGTCGGTGATAGAGTATTATCTGCTGAAGGAGACGGATCCCGACACATCCATCGAGAGCGATTTTTATTATATGAAGCCGGAGAGCTTCTCCTGCAGGACGTATGAACAGCTGAAGGTGAAGCTGAAGATCAGTATTCTGACGGATCGACAGGGAAGAGGCGGCAGGATTGAGCGGGTCTACCGGGAGAAGGTTGTGGAGCTGGAGGAGCTTACGGCAATGCCTCTCGAACAGAAAAAAAGGGACGGAATTGTCGTACAAGAGCTGATTTTGTCGAAACTTGCGCTCGTTTCTTTTGTGGTTTAGGAGAAAAAAGCTTGAAAAATGTCGAGAAATCTGGTATTGTATAGAAAGCGGGAAGATAAAGTCAAAAAAACGAGACTCCTGCGAATAAAATTTGGTAAAATTCCCCTTTTACACTGAACAGGTTAGGGTTTGCGCCCTGCCTGTTCTTTTACTTTGTTGAAAAACGAAATTTGAAATTGAAGCTTTAAAAACATGAAAAGTGTGGTAAGATAGTAAAAGACGAATCGGAATGATATCAGACGGAGGTTTTGCATGAAAAATTACAGTGGGTACGAGACGATAGAGGAGAGGAATATCGCAGAGTTAAATTCTATGGGGACAGTGTTAAAACATAAGAAGACCGGGGCCAGGGTGATCCTGATGGAGAACAATGAGGAGAACAAAGTGTTCTATATCGGGTTTCGGACGCCGTCGGTGGATTCCACGGGGGCTGCGCATATCGTGGAACACACGGTGCTTTGCGGATCGGAGCATTTTCCGGTGAAGGATCCGTTTATCGAACTGGCGAAGGGGAGCCTGAATACGTTTTTGAACGCGATGACGTATCCCGACAAGACAGTCTATCCGGTGGCGAGCTGTAACGACAAGGATTTTCAGAATCTGATGCATGTCTATCTGGATGCCGTGTTTTATCCGAATATATATAAGGAAGAAAAAATATTTCAGCAGGAGGGCTGGCACTACGAGATGGAGTCGCCGGAGGATGAGCTGACCCTAAACGGCGTGGTCTATAACGAGATGAAGGGGGCGTTCTCCTCCCCGGATGATGTGCTGGAGCGGGAGATCTTAAACTCCCTGTTCCCGGAGGTTTCCTACAGTTTTGAGTCCGGCGGGGATCCGGAGGTGATTCCGGAGCTGACCTACGGGAAGTTTCTGGATTTCCATAGGAGATATTATCATCCGTCCAACAGCTATATCTATCTGTACGGCAATATGGATATGGCGGAGAAACTGGCGTTTATAGACAGGGAATATCTCTCGAAATTTGAGGCTCTGCCTGTGGATTCGGAGGTCAGGCTGCAGCGTCCTTTTGCTGAGATGAAGGAGATATGCAAGAGCTATCCGATCTCCGAGGGAGAGTCGGAGGAGGACAACACGTATCTCTCCCTGAGCAGGGTGGTGGGAAGCTGTCTGGACAGAGAGCTTTATATCGCCTTTCAGATCCTGGACTATGCCCTCTGTTCCGCGCCGGGAGCGCCGCTTAAGCAGGCACTAATCGAGGAGGGGATCGGGACGGAAGTCTACAGTATTTTTGACGAGGGGATCCGACAGCCGTATTTTTCCGTGATAGCAAAAAACGCGAATTTGCAACAAAAGGAGGCTTTTCTTGCCACTTATAGGCGAGTGCTGACAAAACTGGCAAAGGAGGGTATAGATAAGAAATCTCTGTATGCGGGGCTGAACTATTTTGAGTTCAAGCACAGGGAGGCGGACTTTGGTTCTTATCCGAAGGGGCTGATGTACGGGCTTCAGATGTTGGATTCCTGGCTGTACGATGAGTCGAAGCCTTTCATCCATGTGGAGGCGAACGAGACCTTCGCTGCATTGAAGGAGAAGATCGGAGAGGGATATTTTGAGAAGCTGATCGAGGAGCATCTTCTCGACAATGAGCACGGCTGCGTCGTTGTGCTGGTACCTGAGAAAGGTCTGACGGCGAAGAGGGATCAGGCTCTCGCGGAGAAGCTGCAGGCTTACCGGGAAACGCTTTCCGCCGAGGAAGTACAGGGGATCGTGCGGGAGACGAAGGAGCTTAAGGCCTATCAGGAGGAGGGCGATACGCCCGAGGCGCTCGCCTGCATTCCCCATCTGACGAGAGAGGATATCCGGAGAGAGGCAAATAAATATGTGAATGAGCTGCGTGACGCGGCGGGCATACCCGTACTGTACCATGAACTGTTTACCAACGGGATCGGATATCTGAGGCTCAGCTTTGACTGTTCCCGTGTGCCGGGAGAGCTGTTCCCCTATCTGGGGCTGTTAAAAAATATGATGGGGCTCATCGACACAGACAGCTACAGCTACGGAGAGCTGTTCCACGAGATGCACATCGAGACGGGCGGAATGGCGAGCGTGACCAACACTTACACGAAGGCGGATCTGTCGGATTACAGAGTGAGATTCGATATCAGGGCGAAGGTGTTGTTCGACAAGCTGCCGGAGGCGTTCCGACTGGCCCTGATCATGATGAAGGAGACGAAATGGTCAGATTACAAACGCCTGAAGGAGCTGCTCGAGGAGATCAAGTCGAAGATGCAGTCGGCGATGCTCTCCGGCGGACATACGGTATCGGCGATGCGCGCTCTGTCCTACATTTCCGAGGCGGCGTCGTGTAACGAGCAGATCGGCGGTGTGACGCAGTACAGACTTGTGGCGGATCTGGCAGAGCATTTTGAGGAGAGAAAGAAAGAGCTGGCGGTCAATATGAACCGGCTTGTCAGGATCCTGTTTCGGGCTGAGAATCTTCTGGTGGATTATACCGCCTCAAAGGAAGGGTATGAGAAATTGCCGGAGTTTGTGGCACAGCTGAAGGAAAATCTGTTCACGGAAAATGGCGATGGGACGAAGGAGAAATATCGCCCGGCGACGGAGAAAAAGAATGAAGGCTTTCTGACGGCCTCCCAGGTGCAGTATGTGTGCCGGGCCGGCAACTTTATCACAAAGGGACTGCCCTATACCGGGGCCCTCCGGGTGCTGCGGGTGATGATGGGATATGATTACCTCTGGAACAATGTCCGGGTGAAGGGCGGCGCTTACGGCTGTATGTGCAGCTTCGGAAAGACCGGCGAGAGCTATTTCGTATCTTACAGAGATCCTAACCTGGAGAATACGGTGGCCGTCTATGAGGCGGCGGCTGACTATGTGGAGAACTGGCAGGGCGACGAGGAGGAACTCACTCAGTACCTGATCGGCGCGATCAGCGAGCTGGATACCCCGAAGACTCCGCAGGATACAGGAATCTTTTCCCTGGGCGGCTACCTGACCGGCCAGACGGAGGAAGAATTGCAGCGGGAGCGGGATGAGATCTTATCCGTGGACACGGCGGCGATACGTTCTTTAGCGAAACATATCAGAGCCTTTTTGTCAGACGATTGCCTCTGCGTAGTGGGCAGAGAGGAAAAAATAAAGGAAGCGGATGGATTCGGGAGAAAGGAGCAGCTTTTCTCCTGAGTGCGGAACTGGAAGCAGCAAGGGCCCGTACAGTGCACAAGACAATTTACAGACGCCAGGCGGCTGGAAATTTGTCTTTGGGCCAAAGTGTACTGGAAGGGCTCATGCGGAACTGGAATGGGGAGGACTGTGTTATGAATAAGAAAAGATTAAATTTGGTGATGGCGGCGGCGCTTGCGGTATCTGTGCTTGCAGGCTGCGGGAGCAGCAAATATGCGGATACCACCGCTTCGGCTGCCGCGGATGCGCCTGCGGCAGTGGATACGGCTGCGGGGGGAGAATACCTCTACGACGCCGGTTACGGGGAAAACAGCTATGCGCAGGAGGCGGAGATCGCCGAGGAAGATGCGGCGTCTGAGGAGGGAGGCGCTGAGACGAAGGCTGAGGAAGTGAGTGAGAATCCTCAGGCGGGACGGAAGCTGATCACGACGATGACTCTCTCCGCGGAGACAGAGTATTTCGACGACCTGATGGGCAATCTGGAGAGGCAGGTAGAGGAGCTTGGCGGCTATATCGAGAACAGCAACCAGTGGAACGGCAGTGTGGATTACTACGGAAACAGGAGGAGCAACCGGAGCGCGTCCCTGACGATCCGCATTCCGGCGGAAAAGCTGGACGGCTTTGTGGCTCTGATGGAGGAGAACAGCAATATCACGAACAAATCCAGGGAGGTGGAGGATGTGACCCTCGCCTACGTGGATCTGGAGAGTCACAAAAAGGCGCTTCTGACGGAGGAGGAGAGGCTTTTAGAGCTTCTGGAGATGGCGGAGACGGTGGAGGATCTGATCTCCATTGAAGATAAGCTGGCGAACGTAAGATATCAGCTGGAGAGCATGGAGTCCCAGCTTCGTACATACGACAATAAGATCAACTACAGCACTGTGTATCTGGATATCCAGGAGGTGGAGAGACTGACGCCGCCGGAAGATATCACGACATGGGGAAGGATAAAGAACGGTTTCTCCGAGAATCTGTATGGCCTTCGAGTAGATATAGAAAATATATTTGTGGGTGTCATCATAAATATCCCTTATATTCTGGCGTGGCTTGTGGTGCTGGCAGTTGTACTGTTGATCGTCGTTCTTCTGCTGAGACGTGAGAAGAAGAAAAAGGCACAGAGACTGGCGAAAAGGCAGCAGATGGCAAAAGATGCGTCCGCGGCGCAGGGAGGCGAGCAGACAGGGCCTCTGCACGGGGGAATGCAGCGGGAAGCGGAGAAGCTTCCGGAGGAACAGGAGAAAGAAAAATGACAACAGTTAAGAGAGCCGGGTTTGCCACTCTGATCGGCAGGCCCAATGTGGGAAAGTCCACGCTGATGAACACGCTGATCGGTATGAAGATCGCGATCACATCGAAGAAACCGCAGACCACGAGGAATCGCATCCAGACAGTATACACCGACGAACGGGGACAGATCGTATTTCTGGATACGCCCGGTATCCACAAGGCGAAGAACAAACTGGGCGACTACATGGTATCGGCGGCGGAGCGCACGCTGCAGGATGTGGATGTAGTGCTCTGGCTGGTGGAGCCTTCCACGTTCATCGGGGCGGGGGAACAGCATATCATCGAACAGCTGAAAAAGGCGAATACACCAGTCATCATCGTCATCAATAAGATCGACACGGTGAAGAAGGAAGAGCTACTGGCGGTGATGGATGCGTACCATAAAGAGCTGACAGAGGCGGAGATCGTACCGGTTTCCGCCCTGAAGGCCGAGAACACGGAGGATCTTTTGGAGACGATCTACAAGTATCTGCCCTACGGAGAGCCGTTCTACGATGAAGATACCGTGACGGACCAGCCGGAGCGGCAGATCGTGGCGGAACTGATACGCGAGAAAGGACTGCGCCTGCTGGAGGAGGAGATTCCCCACGGCATCGCCGTGACGATTGAGAGCATGAAATACCGGAGGAAGATCTGCGATATCGAGGCGACGATCATCTGCGAGAAGGATTCCCACAAGGGGATCATTATCGGAAAACAGGGGAGCATGCTGAAAAAGATCGGCGCATCGGCGCGGTCGGACATCGAAAAGATGCTGGACTGCAAGGTGAATCTGCAGCTCTGGGTGAAGGTGAAAAAGGACTGGCGCGACAGCGATATCCTGCTGAAAAATTTTGGATATCGGGAGGACGAAGGATAAAAACAGGAAAAGTGCAGACCCTAATACTCAGAAACGAAAAGAAATCCGGACAGTTTTTCGGGTGATTTCGACAGATGAGGAGGGCTTGCGGTATGTCTATCGAGCGGGACGAGGAAGAGACCAAAGACTGGGACAGATTCTGGAGCAGCGGCAGGGTGGATGATTATCTCCGCTACCGGGGCTGCTTTCGGGATGAGGAGGGAAGCGGAGGATACCGCGGCAAGGAAGATGCAGGATTTTTTACAGGTGACGGGAATTGTACTTAAATCCATTCCTGTGGGCGAATATGACAGGGCGGTGACGATCCTTACCACAGGGAAGGGAAAGATATCCGCTTTTGCCAGAAACGCGAGAAAACAGAATAACCGCTTTATGGCGGCGGCCAGCCCCTTTTGTTTCGGAAAGTTCAAGCTCTATGCAGGCAGAAATTCGTACACGGTGGCGGAGGCGGAGATCTCCAACTACTTTGAGGAACTGCGGGAGGACCTGGAGGCCGCCTGTTACGGCATGTATTTTCTGGAGGTGGCGGACTACTACACGAGAGAGAACAACGACGAGGCGGAGATGTTGAAGCTGTTATATCAGTCCCTGCGGGCACTTTCGCATAAGAATCTGGACAACCGGCTGGTGCGGGTGGTCTATGAGTGCAAGGCGATGGCGGTGAACGGTGAGTTCCCGGGTGTGCCGAATAAACAGGAGCTGTCAGATTCCGCGGTCTATGCGCTGGATTTCATTACATACACCGCCGTGGAAAAGATATATACTTTCGCGGTCAGGGAAAGCGTGCTGGCGGAACTGCAGGAGGTGGCGGCGGACTACAGGGATAAGATATGGGGACATCACTTTAAGTCTTTGGAGATGCTGGACTTACTACCTAAAAAATAATGTTTTTATTGATTTACTACCTAAAAAATGATATTTTTTAGGTAGTAAATTTGCGTTTGGAGGATCAAAATAAGATGAAAATTGTGGATATGAAGGTGGAGACAGTGAAAATTCCGTTAAAGAAGCCGTTCCGCATCGCTTTCGCGGTGCAGGACCATGCGGTGAATGTGCTGGTGAAGGTCACGACGGACGAGGGAGTCTGGGGCATCGGCGAGGCGGCGCCGTTCGAGCCGGTGACAGGGGAGAACACGGCGACTGTGCTGGAGGTGTTAAAGCTGTTCAGGCAGGGCCTGATCGGTATGGATGCCATGGATATCGAGGGGATCCACCGGATGATGGACCGGCTCATAAGCGGCAATACCTCGGCAAAGGCGGCGGTGGATATTGCCCTGTACGATATCAGGGGAAAGGCGATGAACCAGCCGCTGTATAAGGTTTTGGGCGGCGGGAACAACACGATCGTCACGGATATGACTGTCGGGATCGATACGCCGGAGGCGATGGCGGCGGAGGCAAAGGAACGGGTGGAGCGGGACGGCTTCACGGTACTGAAGATCAAGGCCGGGATCTGTCCGGCGGACGACATCCGGGCGCTCACGCTGATCAGGGAGGCTGTGGGCCCGGATGTCAGACTGCGCGTGGACGCGAACCAGGGCTACACGGTGAACGATGCGGTGAGAACGTTGAAGGAATTTGAGAAGGTCGGCGTGGAGGCTGTGGAACAGTGTCTTCCCTGGTGGGATATGGAGGGATCGGCGTTCGTGCGCTCGAAGGTAGATCTGAAGATCATGCTGGATGAGTCCATCCACTCTCCGGTGGATGCCGCGAGAGCCTGCAGGCTGGGGGCGGCGGACCTTTTGAATATCAAGCTGATGAAGTGCGGCGGCCTGTACCCGGCGGAGAAGATCAACGCGGTGGCGGAGGCGAACCACGTGCAGTGCATGGTGGGCTGTATGCTGGAGTCAAAGGTTTCGATCGCGGCGGGCGCTGGCTTTGTGGCGGCGAAGAACAATGTGACGGAGGCGGACTGCGACAGCTTTATGAGCGCGGTGGATCCCGAGATGGGTATGCCGGGCGGCTTTACGGTGGAAGGCGGCGTCTATACGCTGTCGGAGGAGCCGGGGCTGGGGCTTTCATTTGATTTTTAGGAGTTTATGCGGGATGAATCAGGAGATCAGGATTTTTTCTATCTATGTATCAGGGATCCTCTACGGAAAACTGAAAATCGGGGACGGGGAGCCGTCCCTCCGCAGTCTTGATGTCTTTTCGGGGACGCTTCGGGACTGGAAGCCTCTCTCCGGGGAAGAGAACGCTTTCTATCAGTCTTTTCTGAAGATGGATCTCGCGAAGACCGCGGAGAAGATCGGCCGGTATGAGAGCCAGCTGAAGGGGACGGGAGAATTTTCCTTTGACGGGGAGCGCTATACGAGCGAGGACGGTGTCCACTACCTGCAGCGGGACATCAAGTTCCCGAACAACAAGCTGATGGAGAATGGGCACCTTGTTGCGGTTTACTGTCCGGTCAGGGAGCTGGCGGCGGTGCTGGTGGAGGAAGGCCGTGAGGATAGGACGGTCTTAAAGCTGTGGCGGGAAACGTGGCCGGACGAGAAAATCTATCCGGTGGAATATCTCGGAAAATTTGACGTGCCGATGCGGGACGGCGTGAAGCTCTCCACAGATGTCTATCTGCCGAAAGGGATCGGTGAGGCGGTTCCGGCTGTCCTTGTGCGGACGCCCTACGGCAAGGAGGATGGATGTGAAGTCTACTACCGCTATGTGCAGCGGGGCTACGCGGTCGTCCTTCAGGATGTGAGAGGGCGCAATCTGAGCGAGGGGGAGTGGATGCCCAACTGTCACGAGGTGGAGGATGGGGACGATACCTTGAACTGGATCGCGTCGAGGGACTGGTCATCCGGGAAAGTCGGGATGGTCGGCGGTTCCTATCTGGGCTTTGTGCAGTGGGCAGCCGCTGCCAGCGGAAATCCGTATCTGAAGGCGTTGATCAGCGTTGTGTGCGCGGGAAGTGCCTTTGTGGATCTGCCGAGACGGGGCGGTTCCTTTACATCCGGCACGCTGTCCTGGGCGTTTTCCGTCTCCCAGAAAAAATTCCGGCCGGAGTTGATGGAGCGGGAAGACTGGACGGAGGTGTTGAGGATCAGGCCTCTGACCGATATACCAAAGAAAGCTCTCGGGTATGAGGTGCCATTTTTGACAAAATGGCTGGAGAGGAGCGATTACAACGAATTCTGGCAGCGCACCAACTGGCGGGAGCGCTCGGTGGGAGCGAGGATCCCGGCGCTTATTCAGTCGGGATGGTTTGATGACAACGGGATGGGGACCACGGAGGCGCTGGAGATCGTCCATGATTTCCCGGCGGGGATGCGGAAGGTGATCCTGGGCCCGTGGCAGCACAGCGGAAACAGCAGATACGATATGCACGGGGTGTCCTTCGGCGCCGACGCGCTTCGTTTTGATCTGGACCTTCTGTATTTCAAGTGGTTTGAATACCATTTGAAGGGCGTAGAGAACGGGATAGACAAAAGCGCGCCGGTGGAGTATTACACGGTCGGCGAGGAGAGGTGGAAGAGCGCCGAAAACTGGCCGGTGCCCGGGACGAAGATTAAAGCTCTGTACCTGGACGGCGATGGATGCGCGAACGGTTCCGACGGGGACGGGAGGCTTGTGTTTGAGAAACCGGAGGCGGAATGTTCGGATGGCTACGCCTACGATCCGTTTAATCCGGCGGTACATATTGTGGATATGTCCGAGAATGAGCTGGAGGTGCCCGAGGATTACACGGAGGAGGAAAAACGGAAGGATGTACTCTGCTATACCTCGGAGGTACTCGACCGGGATATGACGATCACGGGGGACATGACGGCGGAACTGTATATCTCCTCCGACGCGCCGGATACGGATTTCATCGTGCGGGTGACGGATGTGGATGAGAGGGGACGTTCCGTCAAGCTCGCGGACGGTATTCTGAGCGCCCGCTACAGGGGCGGTTTTGAGAGGGTGGAATTTCTCAGGGACGGAGAGATCGCCTGCCTGAAGATACGAACGACGAAAATATCAAACTGTTTTAAGAGAGGCCATCGCATCCGGGTGACGGTCACGTCTGGGGCGGAGAATTTTATATTCCCCAACAGCAATACGGAGGACGGTTACAACAGCGAGACGGTCGTGACGGCGCACAACAGAGTGTACCACGGCGGGGAGCACGCTTCCAGACTGTTAGTCCGGGTGGAATAGAAGTATATGGTTTTCGGCCTGCTGCGAGAGGCGGAAGGAAATTAAAAATAAGATTATACGGGAACATCAGGAGGGAAAAGCAGATGAGCGTAAAAACGCAGAAAGCGGAGTACAGAAAACGTTTTGAGGAGAAGATCGATGAGTTGAAATGGCTGTACTGTGAGATCTATCACAATGATGTGCAGGGGTTTGAGTGGCTGTGCGATTCCATGTATGACTATTACGAGAAGCGGGACGTGAGTTTAAAAAAACTGGACCGCGAGCGGGTGAAGGACAAAGACTGGTACAGGAGCAATAAACTGCTCGGCATGATGCTCTACACGGGCGCGTTCGCAAAAACTCTGAAGGGCGTGAAAGAAAAGCTGGACTATATCGAGTCCTGCGGCGTGAATTATGTGCATCTGATGCCCCTTCTGGAGAGCCCGAAGGGCAGGGATGACGGCGGGTATGCCGTCGCCGATTTCCGGAAGGTGCAGCCGGAGCTCGGGACGATAGAGGATCTGGAGGATCTGACGAAGGAGATGCACAGGAAGGGCATCAGCTGCTGCATGGATTTTGTGATGAACCACACCAGCGAGGACCACGCCTGGGCGAAAGCCGCGAGGGCGGGGGATCCGGAGGCGAGGAAGCGCTACTATTTCTACGACAACTGGGATATTCCGGGGCAGTTTGAACAGACCATGCCCCAGGTGTTTCCGACCACGGCGCCGGGGAACTTCACCTGGCTGGAGGACTGCCGTCAGGTGGTGATGACCACATTCTATCCGTACCAGTGGGATCTGAACTATGAGAACTGCGTGGTCTTCAACGATATGGTGGGCAATATGCTGTTTCTGGCAAACTGCGGCATCGACGTGATCAGACTGGATGCGGTGCCCTACATCTGGAAGACCCTTGGGACAAACTGCAGAAACCTTCCCCAGGTACATACCCTTGTCCGGATGATGCGGCTGATCGGGGAGATCGTCTGCCCCGGTGTGCTGCTGCTCGGCGAAGTGGTGATGGAGCCGGCGAAGGTGGTGCCCTACTTCGGCAGCGTGGAGAAGCCGGAATGCCATATGCTGTACAATGTGACGACCATGGCGAGCACCTGGCACACCGTGGCGACCAGGGATACGGCGCTTTTAAAAAGGCAGCTGGATCAGGTGTTTGTACTGCCGAAGGACTATGTATTCCTCAACTATCTGCGTTGCCACGATGATATCGGCTGGGGACTGGACTACGGCTGGATGAAACAGTTCGGGACGGACGAGGTGGCGCACAAAAAATATCTGAACGACTATCTGACCGGGAAATGGGCGGGCAGCGATGCCAGAGGGGAGCTCTACAATGACGATCCGAGACTGGGGGACGCAAGGCTGTGCGGGACGACGGCTTCCCTGAGCGGTCTGGAGGCGGCGCTCTACGAGAAGGACGAGGCGAAGGCGGAGAGGGCGGTAAAATGTATCGTGATGCTCCACGCCTACCTGCTGTCCCAGAGCGGTATTCCGGTGCTCTACAGCGGGGATGAGATCGGGCAGTTGAATGATTATACCTACAGGGAAGATCCCGACAAGCGGGCGGACAGCCGTTATCTGCACCGGGGCAGTTTCCCCTGGGATGCCGTGGAGGAGAAAGTGCCGCAGAAGATCTTTCAGGCTCTGCGGGCGCTGGAGAAGATCCGGGCGGCCCACGAGATATTCAGCATGAAGGCGCAGGCCTCTACTTTCGAGACAGGGAACGGGCATGTGCTGGGCATCTGCAGAGTGCTCGACGGGAAGAAGTTTGTGTCGTACTATAATTTCAGCGATGCGCCGGAGAGGGTGGATGAGAGTGCACTCGGGGATAAAAAAGAATTCACGGATCTGGTGACGGGAAAGAAGTTTTCCGGGGATGTCAGAGAGATTGGGGGATACGGTTATCTGTGGCTGTACAGCGAGAAGGACGAAGCGCGATGATGGATACGGTTATCCAGGGCAATGTTTTTGAACAAATGTTAAGGAAAGGGAGGGCATGGAGACGTGCCTGCCCTTTCCTTTTTTTGTTCTGCGCGGTGTGCATGGCGGGCAGCGGCAGTGCGGCGGTAAGGAATGCGGGAGATGAGGAGGATACAAAGAAAAGTTATTGAAAAATGAAGTGCAGTCGATTATAATAAATATGTTATGCCCTAAAAAGCAGAAAGAGGGGAAAAATTATGGAAAAATGGAAAAAAGTACTGCCATTGGCGGTGATGGGTTTTCTGCTCACAGGCTGTGGAGCGACGACGGCGGAGGTGACTACGATCGCGATTCAGAAGGATGGTACGATCGAGCATACGCTGGTAGAAGACTTCGGAGAGGAATCCGTGGACGCGCTGCAGAGTATGATGCTGGAAAAGACGGCGGCATACAACAAAAATAACGCCGACGGTGAAATAGCGGTAAAAACGGTGGAAGAGGAGGACGGTATCGTCAAAGTAGTGATGACCTACCCTGACGCTGCCGCTTTTGACGGATTTATGAATATGGATGTGGTGGAAGTAGATCCCGCCCTGCGGGCGCCTTTTTTCTACGGGACTGTGGAAGAGGCGTTTATGGAGGGATATGATCTGGAGATAACCCTGCAGGGCGTGGAAAGCGAGGAGGTGCTGCAGGGGAAAAATGACCTACTGGCAAAGGGGGAAAAGAAGATCATCATCTACGATAATGAAATGAATCTGGGCGCCCCGGTACAGATTTCCCTGCAGGAGAAACCGGCGTATGTTTCCGGCAATGTGACGATGACGGGAAAGAAGTTGGTGGAAATTTCCGGTGAAGATGAGATGGCATATATTTTGATGGAATAATAAGCGAAAGGAAGAAGAGAGGAGATCGTTATGGAAAAAACAATGGAGAAGATCGTAGCGCTGGCGAAAGCGAGGGGATTTGTGTATCCCGGTTCCGAGATTTACGGCGGGCTCGCCAACACATGGGACTACGGCAATCTTGGTGTGGAACTGAAAAATAATGTGAAGAAAGCATGGTGGCAGAAGTTTATCACGGAGAATCCCTACAATGTGGGGGTGGACTGCGCGATTCTGATGAATCCCCAGACCTGGATCGCCTCCGGGCATCTGGGCGGCTTTTCCGATCCGCTGATGGACTGCAAGGAGTGCAAAGAGCGTTTCCGCGCGGATAAGATCATCGAGGATTTTGCTCAGGAGAACGGCATCGACCTTGGCAGACCCATCGATGCCTACTCCCAGGAGGAGATGAAGAATTTTATTGAGGAGCACAACGTACCCTGTCCCTCCTGCGGCAAGCATAATTTCACGGATATCCGCCAGTTCAACCTGATGTTCAAGACTTTTCAGGGTGTGACCGAGGACGCGAAGAATACGGTGTACCTGAGACCGGAGACAGCGCAGGGTATTTTTGTCAACTTTAAAAATGTACAGCGGACATCCAGAAAGAAACTGCCCTTCGGTATCGGACAGATCGGTAAGTCCTTCCGGAATGAGATCACGCCGGGCAACTTTACATTCCGCACCAGGGAGTTTGAGC
>CANRWP010000052.1 GCA_947643595.1 uncultured bacterium
TTTTCATGTCTTGTTTGTGCCTTGAGCGAAGCGAAAGGAATGATAAAAACTATGGCAATGATGACAGGCGAGCAGTATGTCGAGAGCATGCGGGCTATGAAATTAAAAGTGTATATGTTTGGAAAGAAGATTGAGAATCCGGTGGATGATCCGATCCTTCGTCCTTCTCTGAATTCCGTGAAGGCAACTTATGATCTGGCGCAGAATCCCGAGTATGAGGATCTGATGACGGCCACATCCATCTTTACGGGGGAGAAGATCAACCGTTTCTTACATATCCATCAGAGCACGGAAGATCTGATGAATAAAGTGAAGATGCAGCGTCTCTGCGGTCAGCAGACGGCGGCATGCTTCCAGAGATGCGTCGGAATGGATGCCTTCAACGCGGTTTACAGTACGACCTTTGAGATAGACAAGAAATATGGGACATCTTATTTTGAGAATTTTAAGAAGTTCGCCATGTACTGCCAGGAGAAGGACTTTACGGTGGATGGGGCGATGACGGACCCGAAGGGCGACAGAGGCCTTGCTCCCCATGCCCAGGCGGATCCGGACATGTACCTTCATGTGGTGGAGAGAAGAGCAGACGGCATTGTTGTCAGGGGAGCGAAAGCGCACCAGACAGGCATCATCAACTCCCAGGAAGTTCTGGTTATGCCGACCGTTTCCATGGGGCCTGAGGATAAGGATTACGCGGTGGCCTTTGCGGTTCCCACCGATGCGGAGGGTATCTCCATGATCATCGGAAGACAGTCCTGCGACACAAGAAAGCTGGAAGGTGCCGAGCTGGATGTGGGAAACAGCGAGTTTGGCGGTGTGGAAGCTCTGGTTATTTTCGACGATGTGTTTGTGCCGAACGACAGAATTTTCTTAAACGGTGAGGACGAATTTGCTGGTATGCTGGTGGAACGCTTCGCGGGCTATCACAGACAGAGCTACGGCGGCTGCAAAGTGGGCGTGGGCGATGTTCTGATCGGTGCATCGGCGCTGGCGGCGGAGTACAACGGAGTGGCCAGGGCTTCCCACATCAAGGATAAGCTGATCGAGATGATGCATTTGAATGAGACGCTGTACTGCTGCGGTATCGCCTGTTCCGCGGAGGGCTCCAAAACGCAGTCCGGCAATTATATGATCGATCTGCTTCTCGCCAATGTGTGCAAGCAGAATGTCACAAGATTTCCTTATGAGATCGCGAGGTTAGCGGAGGATATCGCGGGCGGTATTATGGTGACGGCTCCCTCCGAGGCGGATCTGCGCGGGGAGGAGACCGGAAAGTGGGTGAAAAAATATCTTGTCGGCGCGGCCGATGTTCCCGTGGAAAACAGAATCCGTATTCTTCGTCTGATTGAAAATCTCTGTCTCGGCACGGCGGCGGTGGGCTATCGCACGGAATCCATGCATGGGGCAGGCAGTCCTCAGGCACAGCGCATTATGATCTCCCGCCAGGGCAATCTGCCCATGAAGAAGGAACTTGCCAAAAAGATCGCCAAGATCAAAGAATGACGGCGGGCCGGAGATGAACGCGAAGAGTGAAAGAAAAGAAAGTGGAAAGCTGGTGCACGATATGGAATGGAAGAAAATATATGACGAGCGGAAGAGGAGCGCGGAAGAGGCAATTAAGTTAGTCAGGGATGGAGACAGGGTTGTCATCGGACATGCGGTCGGTGTTCCGCTGGCGATCACGGACGTAATGGTGGAGCACAAGGAGGATTACAGGGATGTGGAGATCATGCAGATGGTCTCGATGGGAAACGCAAAATTCGCGGAGCCCGGGACGGAGGGACATTTCCATCTGAATTCCATGTTCCTCGGCGTACAATCGAGACCTGCGGTGAAGGAGGGGCGGGGCGATTTTACACCCTGCTGCTTTTCCGAAGTGCCGGGGCTGTTCCGGGAGTATCTTCCGGTGGATGTGGCGATCATTATTGTGACGCCTCCGGATAAGGACGGCTATTGCAGTCTGGGCATCTCCGTGGACTATACGCTGCCGGCGGCGAGGTGCGCAAAGAGAGTTATCGCGCAGGTAAATCCGCAGATGCCCAGGACCCACGGAGATACTTTCCTCCATGTCTCTGAGATCGACGCTTTTGTGGAGATCGATGAACCCGTCCTGGAACTTGCGATTCCGAAGATAGGGGAGGTGGAGAAGGCTATCGGCGAAAACTGCGCGAAACTGATTCGCGACGGTGATACGCTGCAGCTTGGCATCGGAGCGATTCCCGATGCGGTGCTTCTGTTTCTGAAGGAGAAGAAGGATCTGGGCATTCATTCGGAAATGATTTCGGACGGTGTGGTGGAGCTGATAGAGGCGGGTGTTATCACCAATAAAAGGAAGACGCTGCACCCCGGAAAAACAGTTGTCACGTTTCTGATGGGGACGAAGAGGCTGTACGATTACGCGGACGACAATCCTTCTCTGTATATGTGCGGGGTTGACTATGTGAACGATCCGTTTGTTATCGCTCAGAATGATAATCTGGTTTCCATTAACTCCTGCATCCAGGTGGATCTCCAGGGGCAGGTCGCCGCAGAGAGCGCAGGGCTTTCCCAGATCTCCGGTATCGGCGGACAGACGGATTTTGTCCGCGGGGCAAGACGCAGCAAAGGCGGCAGATCCATTATGGCGATCGGATCCACCGCAAAGAGGGGAACTGTCTCCAAGATCGTTCCGTTCCTCGACGAGGGAGCGGCGGTGACCACCTCCAGAACGGATGTCGATTATGTCGTGACGGAGTACGGAATCGCGGCGCTGCGGGGAAAATCATTGAGACAGCGGGCGTCCGCGCTGATCGGGATCGCCCACCCGAACTTCAGAGAAGAACTGAAGGAGGAGTATGAGAGAAGATTTCACTGCAAATACATGGAGTGATATTTTGCAGGACAGCGATCTGACAGGAATTACATAAATGACCGGATGTGTGGTTAATTTCCGGGCGGTATCATTCTTTTCTCTACATTTTCAATATAAATGCCGCCCGGATTTTTTCCTGTTGTCAGCGGAAATAAAAAGAAACAGAGAGGTCTGGTATGGAAGAAAAGAAAAAGATAATAGAGAAAATTCTGGCAGAATATGTGGAACCGCAGCTGGCACAGCACGGCGGGAGCCTCTGCCTCACGGATGTCCGGGATAATATCGCATATGTGAGATTTACCGGGCGGTGCAGCGGCTGTCCTTCCGCAAAATACACGATGGGGACTATTGTGAAAGAAGAGTTGCTGAAGCGCACCGATGTGGTGGAGGACGTGAGGATGGTGGAAGAAGTGAGCGATGAGTTGTACGAGTATGCAAGGGCGATCCTGCGGCATGAGATACAGCCGGGAAGGAAAGAACAGGTATGATGAGAATCGGTCTGAAATTTTGCGGGGGCTGCAATCCCTATTATGACAGGGGCGCGGCGGTCCAGGGACTGAAAGACAGGTTTCCACAGCATTCCTTTGAAGCGGTCAGAAGAGGGGAGCATTATGACAGGATGCTGTTGATCTGCGGCTGCGCAAGAGGCTGCGTACAGCATTACCGGGAGGCGGATGCCGACAGAACCATTGTATTAAAAAATCTGGAAGAATTTCGGGAGTTTTCTTTCGATTTTCCGTTATAGAGGAACCATTTTCAGAGACGGTAAGTTTCTGGAGATGGTTTTTTTCGGCTCCGGACTCATCGGAAAGAGAAAAGTAATTTAAAAAAATGCTTGACATATTTATCGTTTGATATTATCATAATGATAATATCAAAAAAGAAAAAACAATGCAGAGGAGGAAAAAAATATGGGAATCCAATACAGAAAATTTGATCCGACAGAATATGTCATGAAGGTGAAAAAGGGAAAGGTCGTTCAGCAGGGACTGGGATTATCTTTTTTCTGCAATACGATGACGGAGAGTATGATGGTGATCCCGGCCACGGCGTTCGACACAAGCTTTGCCTTCAACGATATCATGACTGCGGACTTTCAGTGCGTCAGCGTGCAGGGAGATATCTCCTACGTTATCACCGACTACGAGAAGGCGGCTCAGATGGTGGATTTCTCCTATAAGGATAAGAAAGAATATGCCCTCGTTCTGGCGGAGGCAAGGCAGAAGATGGCAAAGCGGATCATCAATCTGGCGAAAGTCCACGTGGCGAAATTGGTCAGCGGCAAGAGCGTGCGGGAGGCTATCGTATCGGCGGATGAGCTGGCGGGAACGCTGAAGGCTGGGATGAAAAATGACAGGACGATCCAGACCTTCGGCCTGGAACTGATCTCCGTCTCCATACTCGGCGTTCTGGCGCAGGCGGATACCAGGAAGGCGTTGGAGGCGGCCACAAGAGAGGAGATATTGAAACAGCAGGACGACGCGATCTACAAGCGCAGAAATGCGGCGATCGAACAGGAGCGTATTGTCAGGGAGAATGAGCTGAATACGGAGATAAAAGTCGCCGAGAAGACGAAGGAAAAGCGGGAGAAAGAGATGGAGATGAAACGTCTCGTGCAGGTGAAACAGGCGGAACTGGATGCCAGGAAGCTTGCCGATGATATCCGGCTGGAAGAGGAAAACTGTAAGCTGGTGGACTTGCAGACGGAGAATGAAAAGAAGAAGTCGGATGCGAAAGCCTATGATTCCGAGGCCATCTTAAAGACCTTTGCAAACGTGGATAAAGATGTGGTCAAAGCCCTTGTGACGAGCGGGATGGACAGCAGGGCGCTGATCGCCAGGGCGTTTGTGGAGATCGGAGATAAGGCGGATAAGATCGGTGTGCTGAACGTGTCGCCGGATCTGCTGGAATCGCTGACGAACGCATAAGACGCAAAAGGATAGCCGAATAAAGAAAGACGGCGAAAGGAGTGGAATATGGACAGAGGCATGAATAAAGTGGTTCTTGTCACAAGAAAGACAAGGCTGCAGGAACTGGTCCGCAAGTACAATACGATAGAGCAGGCTCAGTTTTATATAGAGCATTTGGGCGCGGATTTTTCCGATTATCTGCGGGAGGAGGAGATCTATCGGAATGCGGTGAAAAAAGTGGGGGCGGCGGCGGAAAAATATGCCAGGCTCCAGCGCATTGACCGGGATTTTCTGCCCAACATGATATTCGGGGAAAAGGATATCGTGATAGCGGTGGGGCAGGACGGACTTGTGGCGAATGTGATGAAATACCTGGACAGACAACCGCTGATCGGTATTAATCCCGATCCGGCGAGATGGGACGGCATCCTGCTGCCCTTTGAGGCCGGGCAGGCGGAGGCAGTCCTGGCAAAGACCATCGCGGGGAATCACGCGGCGAAGAAGATTACAATGGCGCAGGCGATCACACAGGACGGCCAGTGTATGTTGGCGGTCAACGATCTGTTTATAGGGCAGAGGACGCATGTGTCGGCGAGATACGATATCACATGGAACCGGAGGACGGAGCATCAGTCCTCCAGCGGCATCATCGTCTCCACGGGGCTCGGCTCCACCGGCTGGTACCGGTCTGTGATCACCCAGGCGGCGGGGATCGCCCACGCCTTTCTCGGAAAAGAATTCAGCGCCTCCAGGCTGAGCTGGGAGGATGACAGGCTGACTTTTGTGGTCAGAGAGCCCTTTCCGAGCCGCTCCACAAGGACGGATATCGTGTTCGGCGAGATCGCCGGGAAAGACGATTTCAGGATATTGTCGAAGATGTCCGGAAACGGAGTGATCTTCTCGGACGGAATCGAGACGGATGCCATCGAGTTCAACGCCGGCACGGAAGTTGTGATACGGACAGCGCCGAGGAAGGGAATGCTGGTCGTGGGTTGAGACAGAGTCAACTGCCGATCGATTGAAAAGCCCCGGCATCCGTCCGGGGTCGTGCGATGCCTTACACTTCTACCCTTTGTATTTTCCGCATATATATATAATACACAGAGACAAATCCTGCCCGATGGGCAGGAGGATAGACCGAAAGCAGTTTTCGGAGAAAGGGTAGCGGCGCTATGCAGGACATACCGCCAGGAGGAGGAAGAGCATGATGGATAAAGTAATTGAAAACAACCAGGTGACAGTGATGGGGGAGATCGTAAGCGGATTTTCTTTCAGTCATGAGATTTACGGGGAAGGGTTTTATATGATGGATGTGGAGGTGGAGAGACTTTCGGACTCCACGGACATCATTCCGGTGATGGTGTCGGATCGGCTGATCGATGTGACGCAGGACTATACCGGCGCCTATGTCTGTATTGGGGGACAGTTCCGATCTTACAACAGGCACGAGGAAAAGAAGAACAAACTGGTACTGTCAGTGTTCGCGAGGGAGATTGATTTCACGCCTGAGATGGAAGAAAACGCGAAGACAAACCAGATATTTTTGGACGGGTTTATCTGCAAGGAACCGATCTACAGGAAAACTCCGCTGGGCAGGGAGATCGCGGACCTGCTTCTGGCGGTAAACAGACCTTATGGAAAGTCGGACTATATTCCCTGCATCTGCTGGGGAAGAAACGCCCGGTTTGCCAGCACCTTTCAGGTGGGGGACAGATGTATGATCTGGGGGCGCATACAGAGCCGCGAATATATGAAGAAGATCACAGAGGAAGAACTGGAAAAGAGGGTGGCCTACGAGGTCTCTGTCAGCAAATTGGAGACGGGGGAGTGACCTGGGGCCATGATATTATAAAATTTTGTAAATGTTCGGTGCGGGTGCATTGACACCGAAATGAGAAAATGATATATTTATTTCTAGATAGAGGTTGCGCCTGTTATCAGTAACCTGTCCGATGTGGCAGCCACGGAGGAGGGCGGGGGAAAGGAACCGGCGCCGAAGGAGTGTTTTGCTGCGGAACATATCCTGGGCATGTATTTAAGAGGTACATGACTGTCATCGGCAGATGGGGCGCTATCATAAGGAAGTCTTTTTGGCGGCTCATTTTGTATGGGCCGTTTTCTATATACATACCCGACAGCGGCGTGCGGAAAACGAGAGAAGGACCCATCAATATAATTACTATACTATTATAAGAATGGAGGAGCATTATGTCAGTATTTACAGGAGCAGGAGTAGCGATCGTCACACCATTTCATGAGGATTTCAGCATCAATTATGAGGCGTTTGCAGAGCTGATCGAGTACCAGATCGCGAATTCTACGGATGCCATCATTGTAATGGGCACCACGGGGGAATCGGCGACGACGACGATCGAGGAACATATCGACGCGATACGTTTTTGTGTAAAGACAGTAAACGGGAGAGTGCCTGTGGTGGCGGGGACAGGTTCCAATTCCACCGATACGGCGATCCATCTGTCCGTGGAGGCGCAAAAATGCGGAGCGGACGCACTACTCATTGTATCGCCTTACTATAATAAAGCGACACAGAACGGTCTGTACAGCCACTACAAAACCATTGCGGGTTCCGTAAAACTTCCGATCATCCTTTACAACGTGCCCAGCAGGACCGGCTGCAATATTCTGCCGGAGACCGTGGTAAGACTTTGCAGGGATGTGGAGAATATTGTGGGCGTGAAGGAGGCTTGCGGGAATATCTCCCAGATCGCCAAACTGTTTGCGCTGGCGGACGGTAAGGTGGATATCTATTCGGGAAACGACGATCAGATCGTACCGATTCTGTCGATGGGCGGAAAAGGCGTTATCTCGGTACTTTCCAACGTGGCGCCGAGGCAGACTCATGATATCTGCCAACTCTATTTTGACGGAAAAGTGAAGGAGAGCGCAGCACTGCAGCTGAAAGCGATTCCTCTCGTGGATGCTCTGTTCTGTGAGGTGAATCCGATTCCGGTGAAAAAGGGCGTGGAGCTTATGGGAATTGCGGCGGGAACGCTTCGTATGCCGCTCACTGAGATCGAACCGGCGCACGAAGAGATTCTGCGAAAGGCGATGGCGGATTTTGGATGTGAAATAAAATAAATTGTCTTCGGACAGCAAAGGATAAAAAGAAAGGCAGGGGAGGTTTTATGGTAAAGGTTATTTTGCACGGCTGCAATGGCAAAATGGGGCAGATGGTTACAGAGCTGTGCAGTCAGGATGAGGATATCAAAATTGTGGCAGGTATTGATGCTTTTCACCACCAGGGAGCCGGGGAATATCCGGTGTATCGGGATGTCTACAACTGCAATATAACAGCGGATGCACTCATTGATTTCTCTACGGCATCGGCGGTGGATTCTCTTATGGATTACTGTGTGGAGAAGAAGATTCCCTGCGTAGTATGCACGACGGGACTTTCGGAAGAACAGCTCGAGCGTGTGAGGAGTGCGGCGGAGAAGATACCGGTCCTGCGTTCGGCGAACATGACGCTGGGCATTAACCTGCTGATAAAGCTGCTGCGGGAAGCGGCGGCGACTCTGGCACCTGCCGGATTCGATGTGGAGATTGTGGAAAAACATCACAATTTGAAAGTGGATGCACCCAGCGGAACAGCGATCGCGCTGGCTGACGCCATAAACGAGGAAATGGACGGCGCATACGAGTATGTTTACGACAGAAGCTGGATGCGCCAGAAGAGGGATAAAAAGGAACTGGGTATTTCCGCTGTCCGCGGCGGGACGATCGTGGGGGATCACGATGTGATCTTTGCCGGGACAGATGAGGTGATTACTTTCTCCCACAGAGCATACTCCAAAGGCGTCTTTGCAAAAGGCGCCATACAGGCCGCGAAGTTTATAGCGGGAAAACCTGCCGGGCTTTACGCGATGTCGGATGTGATAGAGAATAGATGAGCCGACAGGCGAATCTATTCGATACGGGGCAATTTGCGAAGCAAATCGCAACGTTACCCGAAGATGAGCCGACAGGCGAATCTGTTTATTTGATAACGAACTGGAGAATTTATGAACGAACTGGAACTTAATTTTTTGAAAAGTCTCTCAAACCAGTACCCGACTATCGCGTCGGCATCGACGGAGATCATCAATCTGCAGTCTATTTTAAATCTGCCCAAGGGGACAGAGCATTTTATGACGGATATCCACGGGGAATCGGAGCAGTTTAATCATATTCTGAAAAACGGTTCGGGCTCGGTGCGCCGGAAGATCCATGAGGAATTCGGCAACACCATGAGTGAGAAGGATAAGAAATCTCTGGCGACATTGATCTATTATCCGAAAGAAAAGCTGGATATTGTGCTGCAGAGCGAGGAGAATATAGAGGATTGGTATAAGATCACGCTGTACCGCCTGGTGCAGATCACCAAGCGGGTGGCGTCCAAATATACCCGCTCCAAAGTGCGGAAGGCGCTGCCGGCGGATTTTGCCTATATTATAGAGGAACTGATTACGGAGAAGGCGGAGCTGTCGGATAAGGAAGCTTACTACAATGAGATCATCCACACGATCATCCGTTTAGACCGCGCACAGGAGTTTATCACGGCGTTAAGCTATCTGATTCAGCGGCTGGTCATCGATCATCTTCATATTGTCGGAGATATTTACGACAGGGGGCCGGGACCGCATGTGATCCTGGATACGCTCAGCGAGTACCACTCGATCGATGTGCAGTGGGGGAATCACGATGTGGTATGGATGGGAGCGGCCAGCGGACAGGCAGCCTGTATCTGCAATGTGATCCGTATGGCGGCCAGGTATGGGAATCTCGCCACGCTGGAAGAGGGCTATGGCATCAATCTGATTCCGCTTGCCACGTTTGCGTTGACAACATACGCGGACACGAACTGTGACGCCTTCCGTGTTCACTATGACAACGACTATAACACGAAAGATCTGGCGCTGGATACCCGGATGCACAAGGCCATCACGATCATGCAGTTCAAGTTGGAGGGACAGGCGATCAGAAGGAATCCCTGTTTTGAGATGGAGGACAGACTGCTCTTGGACAAGATCGATTACGGGAAAAAGACGGTTCTTATCGGAGAGAAAGAGTACGCCATGAATGATGTGGATTTTCCGACGGTAAACCCGGGGGATCCCTATGCCCTTTCCACGGAAGAGATGGAAGTGATGAAGCGGCTGATCAAAGCGTTCATGAACTGTGAAAAGCTGCAGAAGCATGTACGGTTTTTGTTTGCGAAGGGCGGTCTCTACAAGGCATACAATTCCAACCTGCTCTATCACGGCTGTGTGCCGATGGATGAGGAAGGAAATTTCCTGAAGGTCAATGTGTTTGGGAAGAGTTACAGCGGAAAGGAGCTGTACGATGTACTGGAGCATTACGCCAGGAGAGGATACTATTCGAAACACCATCCGCAGGAGAAGATGAAGGGGCAGGATATCATGTGGTATATCTGGGCGGGGCCCAAGTCGCCTGTGTTCGGAAAAGACAAGATGGCTACTTTCGAGCGCTATTTTGTCTCGGATAAGGAGACGCACAGGGAAGAGAAAAACGCGTACTACAGACTGCTGGACAATGAGGAGATCATCAATAAGATACTGGAAGAATTTGGACTGGACAGAAACGAGTCCCATATCGTGAACGGTCATGTGCCGGTGGAAGCCAAAAAGGGAGAGTCTCCGATCCGGTGCGGCGGGAAGCTGCTTATCATCGACGGCGGATTTTCCAAGGCATACCAGGGGAAGACGGGTATCGCCGGTTATACGCTGGTGTGCAATTCCTACGGCATGAGGCTTGTGGCACATGAGCCTTTTGAGTCGACGGAAGCCGCCATCAAAAAGGAATCGGATATCTTTTCGGACAGTGTGATCGTGGAGACGATGAAAAAGCGTCTGCGGGTGGCGGATACGGATATCGGCGCGGAGATCAGGGAGCGGATCCGGGCGCTGGAAGGTCTGCTGCAGGCGTACCGGGATGGAAGCCTGGTGGAGAAAAATATATGACAGGAACTTATGTAAAACCTCAGCCCGACGGCTGAGGTTTTGTCTGTCCGGTCGTGCCGGCAACGAAGTACAGATCGAAGGTCCGGTTAGTTTGCGGTACCTGCCGCGCTGTTTACGCCGTCTGCGATGCCATTTGCCACATCGTCAACCGCATTTGCCGCGCCGTCCACAACGTCATCCACAGCGTCTGCCGCGCCGTTGGCCACATCTCCTACCGCACTGCCTGTGCCGTTGCCTGTGGAGTTGCCGTTTGTAGTGGTGTTGTTGCCTGCGGAGTTGCCGTTTGTAGTGGTGTTGTTGCCTGCGGAGTTACCGTTTGTGGTGGCATTGCCGCCGGAAGTTCCGTTTGCAGTCTCACCGTCTGCGGTGCCGTCACTTACATGGCCGTCACCGTCGTCCGCAACTGTGCCGCCGTTCTCGTTGTCCGCGGCGGTATTGTCGTTTGCATCACCGGAATCCGCTGTGGTGTTATTGTTCTCTGTCTCGTTGTTTGCCATGTCTCCATTGTTTCTGTCTGTGCCGCAGCCGTAAAGGGCAAAGGCGGACATAAGAAGAAGCGTGGAAACTGCCAGAGCGGTTCTGAACTTTTTCATAATATGAATGCTCCTTTCCATATATAGATAGACGTTTGTATTCCAATGAAAGATTTCTTTCACGGATCTATTACTCCAATCGTCAAGGTTAGTATGGACAAAGCAAAGAATTCTATGTATTATGAAAGAAAATTTTAAAAAATATTATTTTTATGGGGTATCGATATGAGATTCAGACCATGTATAGACATTCACAACGGAAAAGTAAAGCAGATCGTGGGGGCAAGCCTGAAAGACGCAGGGGACCAGGCGGCGGAGAATTTTGTGTCCGATAAGAGCGCGGCGGATTTTGCAAAATTATACAAAAAGTACGGTCTGAAGGGCGGTCATGTTATTCTTCTGAACGGAAAGGAGAGCGGCTATTATGAAGAGACGAAGAAGCAGGCGCTCTCCGCGCTCACGGCATATCCGGGCGGCCTTCAGGCGGGCGGCGGCATCACGGCGGACAACGCGGCGGAATTTCTGAGAGCGGGAGCATCCCATGTGATCGTGACTTCTTATGTCTTTCAGGGCGGAGAGATCCGGAAGGAAAATCTGGAAAGACTGGTCCGGGCGGTGGGAAGGCAGCATCTGGTTCTGGATGTGAGCTGCAAGAGAAGAGAGGACGGCTACTATATCGTGACAGACAGATGGCAGAGGGAGACTGCCGTCCAGATAACGCCGGATCTGCTCGATGAACTTTCCGCATACTGTGATGAATTTCTGATTCATGCAGTGGATGTGGAGGGGAAAAAGGGCGGTATCGAGGAGATGCTGATCGGAGAGCTTGCCGGCTGGCAGGGTATTCCCGTAACATATGCCGGCGGTGTGCGGGATCTGGAGGACCTGAGAAAAATGAGGAAGGCCGGAGGAGGGCGGATCGATGTGACGATCGGTTCCGCGTTGTCCATATTCGGCGGTACACTGGATTTTGAAATGGCTGTCAGATATTGTAATGCATAAAAAAACAGCTCCTTTTTGTGGAGCTGCTTTTTTAATCGTAATGACAATATTGCAAATTCTCAATAAATGCAAATAAAGATATTTCTGATTTAAAAATTTCTTGATTTATATTATATTTAAGAACAGGCACTAATTGTGATACTGATTAATAGGTGCGCATAATTCCGAGAAGAATCGTATCTTCCGAATTATAACTTGGTTACGTTTACAGCCTGAGGTCCCTTTGCGCCGTCAACTACTTCGTATTCTACCGCAGCGCCTTCTTCAAGAGACTTGAAACCTTCCATGTTCAGTCCGGAATAATGTACGAATACATCGTTACCGTTCTCATCGGAGATGAAGCCATAACCTTTCTGGTTGTTAAACCATTTTACCGTACCTTTGTTCATAATGATACCTCCAAAAAATAAAAGTTAATTTGTCAGTGCAGAATGTATTTTAATGGCTACACTCGGCAACACTCTTAGAATACCATGAATAGTAATAAATGTAAAGGAAATAAAAAACTTTTTTTGACTTTTTTTGGCGGAGAAAAATGATATAATGGGTGTAAAAGATAAATCGGAGGAGGAAGACAGATGAAGAAATTTCTGGAGGAATTTAAAGCCTTTGCACTGAAGGGAAATGTGATGAATATGGCGGTCGGCATCATTATCGGCGCTGCGTTTGGCGACCTGGTGACATCCTTCACAACAAACATCATCCAGCCGATCATTGCCTGCATCGGCAGCGCGGAGGTGCATGGAAGGATCGACCTGTTCGGCACGGGGAACTATATTGATTACGGCGCGTTTCTCAGTTCGGTAATTTATTTCCTGATCATGGCGCTTGTGATCTTTATGCTGGTGAAGACAATGAACAGAGTGATGGATATCGGAAAGAAAAAAGAGGAGGCGCCAGCGCCGACGACAAAGAAGTGCCCTTATTGTAAGAGCGAGATCGCGCTGGACGCCGTGAGGTGTCCTCACTGTACCTCTGAACTATAAAAGCAGCCGCCATTTTTGTGCCGGCGT
Organism: uncultured bacterium; assembly: GCA_947643595.1. Lineage (GTDB taxonomy): Bacteria > Bacillota > Clostridia > Lachnospirales > Lachnospiraceae > 1XD8-76. The sequence continues at coordinate 13,291 of CANRWP010000052.1, forward strand.
CACATTCCTGTAGTAAATAAATGGTGTCCGTATTTACCATAGCAAATTCCTCCTGATCCATATTGTATCCCCCAAACGGGAAATTATAACAGAGGTTAAAAGATAATGCGGAGTATGCCTGCCATATCGTGCCAAGGGAGCTGGAGGCATTGGAGCGGCAGGGTGATGCAGCTGTGTGCGGTTTTGTGATCTGTGGGGACCGGAACCGGGATAAAGAGCGGGAAATTAAAAAAAGAGTGGACATGCGCAGGGCGCGGTCCGCTCTTTTTGATAGGTAAAATGAAGGAGATATCAGTTCTCCAGCGCGGTGGAACGTTTTACTTCGTGCATCTCGTTGTAGGAGGCAAAAGCTTCTTCCACCAGCTTTTCGTCCGGTTTTTTTGTGAAAGCGCTGACCACCGGCACGATCACGAGTCCCGCCAACATGGTGAAGGCGCCCGCGTTGATCGGGGACTGTAAGAGCGCCGGGTAGCTGCCGCGCACCAGCATATTTAAGGTCATAAAGCCGGAACCGAAAATAAAGCAGACCCAGACGGAAGCCTTGGATATTTTTTTCCAGTACAGGCTGTAGAGGAACGGCGCCAGGAAAGAACCGGCCAACGCCCCCCAGGATACTCCCATGAGCTGCGCGATAAAGGTTATGGCGCTCTTGTACTGGATGATGGCGATCACCGCCGAGATGGCGATAAAGATAACGATCAATATGCGGATGCAGAGCAGCTGCTTCTTTTCATCCATTTTTTTCACGATATTGTCCTTGATCACGTCGATGGTCAGCGTGGAGCTGGACGCCATGACGAGAGAGGACAGCGTTGACATGGACGCGGACAGGACGAGGATAACGACCAGTCCGATCAGGAGCGGAGAGAGGTTTTCCAGCATGGCCGGAATAACCGAATCGTAACCGTTCGCTTCTATATTGATGTCAGCGGAGTAAAGCCTGCCGAAACCGCCCAGGAAATAGCAGCCTCCGGACACCACGACGGCGAAGAATGTGGAGATGACGGTTCCTTTGTGAATGGCGTTTTCATTTTTGATGGCATAAAATTTTTGTACCATCTGGGGCAGCCCCCATGTGCCCAGTGAAGTCAGGATGACAACGCCCAGAAGATTTAACGGGTCGGGGCCGAAGAAGGAAGCAAAAGCGCCGGGCTGACTGGTGACAGCGGCATCCTCGACCACGGCGAGGGAATGGATAGCCGCGATAAAACCTCCGTTGGATTTCAGAACGGCGCCGATCACGGCGCAGATACCGAAGAGCATGATGGTACCCTGTATAAAGTCGTTGATCGCCGTGGCCATATAGCCGCCAGCTATGACGTAGATGCCGGTCAGCACCGCCATCAGCACGATACAGATCGTGTAGTCAATGTTGAACGCCATACCGAACAGGCGGGAGAGCCCGTTGTAGAGAGAGGCGGTGTACGGAATCAAAAAGATAAAGACGATGATGGACGCGCCGATCTTCAGCGGTAAACTGGAAAAACGGGCACCGAAAAATTCCGGCATGGTTGCGGAATTAAAATGCTGCGTCATAATGCGGGTGCGGCGGCCGAGTACGACCCAGGCCAGCATGGAGCCGATGATAGCGTTTCCCAGTCCGATCCAGGTGGAAGCAATGCCGTACTTCCAGCCGAACTGTCCCGCGTAACCGACAAAAATAACAGCGGAAAAGTAGGAAGTGCCGTAGGCGAAAGCGGTGAGCCAGGGGCCGACGCTTCTGCCGCCCAGGACAAAGCCATTGACATCCGTGGCGTTTTTTCTGCAGTAAAGACCGATAAAGATCATTACCGCAAAAAATACGATCAGCATAGTTACTTTAAAAATCATGGTGATATCCTCCGTATTTATAATTGTTTGCTTTAAAGCGTTACAGTTTAAAGTGCTAAAGTACATATTATAGGAGTGTGGAGGAAATGTCAAGAGCGGGAAGGTATGAAACGCAAAAAAACGGGTATGAAATCCTGGGCGGCAGGGTTAAGGCGGGGCGACAAAATGTCGATGTAATATATGTAGTATGATTACAATATGCGGCAATGGATGGCGGCAAAGAGAGAGGAGGCAGGCATTGCTGAATACGGAAAACAGTATGGATTACCGGCGGGGAAATGTGAACAGAACGGGTATCCCGCAGGAGACGGCGGGATGGAACGGACGCAGCGCGCAGGGCGGAGAATTCTCCGAACATTTTTCCAGGGTGATCGATCGCGCTGCCGATGCGGGCGGGAGAGCGAAAGCGAAGGAGGCACATTCGGCGGAGGAAGACCCGCAAAGTGTGATGGACAGGTTATCGGGGAATCACAGAGAGCTCGGAAAAGTGATAGAGGAGACAGCAAAGGAAGAGAGGAAGCTGAGCAGAGAGGAACTGCTGCAGGTCATCTCCGAACACCGGGAAAAGGTTCTGAAAAAACTGAAAAACGGAGATACCGGCGTTAAAATACCGATCGGCAGTATGAGTCTGACGGAGGAAGAGTGGGAAAAACTGTTAGAAAATTTTGACGACGCGCAGGAAAAGATCCAGGAGACGATCCGCAAGGAAAACGGAGAGGATCTGCCGGAAAAAAGACCGGATACGACGGTAAACGGCGATAAGCTGTTTGCCGGGGAAGATACGGGACATGAGGTAAAGAGTCTGGAGGAACTCGCCGTTGAGGCGGGGATTCAGGGCGAAGTTGTGGCGGAGCAAGAGGGAGACTTCCCGGTGTCCCTTGTTAAGGACGGCTCTGCCGGGGATCGTTCCGGAATAGACAGTAAAACGAAAAAAGGAGATCAGCATGAGAATTACATCAACTATGACAGGCAACGCATCGCTGGAGGCTGGAATGTCTCTGACGGGGAACTCCCTGGTGAATTATTTAAACGGAAATGAGTCAAACTCTCTGGCAAATTCGCTGGGGGATAGCCACTACTCTACGGCGAAGGCCCTGTCCAAAGGCAAATATGAAAAAATGAAGGAGGCCGCGGAGAATCTGGAACAATATACGGAGCGTCTGAAGGAAAGCGGCGGCAAGTCCATCTATGAGAAGGCGAGAGAGAGCGGCGATCTCACCGAATTATACGGAGAAGTGGAAAAAATGGTTGCCAGCTATAACGGTATGTTGGATAAACTTCGCACGGATATGACTACCATGGGCAGATTTTATTATCAGAGCCTGAAGGAGGCAGTGGCGGAAAATAAGGAGCTGCTGGGCTTTGCCGGTATTTCGATCGACAAAAACGGCAAAATGAAGCTGGACAAAGATAAGTTGAAAACAGTGGATGCCGATCAATTGGAGAGCATTTTCGGCGCGGACGGAACTTTGTCTTCCAAGTTGAATATGATCGCCGGCAAAGTGGCGGACAGCGCGGAGGCAAATTTGAAGAGCGCTTCCAGTCAGTATAATGCCGCGGGTAACAGCGTTGATTCACTGATAAGGAGTTATGACGCAAAGCGATAAAACGCTAAAAATTGAAATAGAGAAATGCGGAAATCCCTGACAGCGACAGGACAGACCACAGCATACAGACTACTGTGACGATCGTTCTTCTGAGGGTGGGTTTGAATACAAGTTCTCCGCTGTTTTTGAAAAACAGTATGACGATAAAAGCAGCAAGGAGAAAAATCCACAGATAGAAGGCGGTAACGTGGGATGCCAGATACTGCAAAACAGGGATTTTTTCTTCCAGAAAGGCAAATTCTTCCAGACGAAAACATCCGGCCAATTCTTCGCGAATGGAAAAGCCGGTGAAATGGAAGATTTGCCTTAAAAACGTTATGGCGGTTTCAATGCTGTCCGCCCGAAAAAGTATCCAGAGGAAATCTACGGCGGTGAAGGTAGCGGCCCAGCGGATTGGTTTACATAATTTTGACCATTGTTTCTGAAACAAGCGGTTCAGACAGCTGAGCAGACCGTGCAGAATGCCCCACAGGACAAAAGTCCAGTTGGCGCCGTGCCAGATCCCGCTGACGAGGTAGACGATCATTACGTTTGCATAAGTTCTGATCCTTCCCTTGTGGTTCCCTCCGAGAGGGATATAGATATAGGTTTTCAGAAATCGGGTGAGGGACATGTGCCACCTGTCCCAGAACTCTGTGATGGATGCAGCCCTGTAGGGGGAGTGAAAATTCTCGGGGAGATCGATATTGAACATGGCACTGATACCGATCGCCATATCGCAGTAACCGCTGAAGTCAAAGAAAAGCTGGAAGGTGTAGCAGAGGGAAACTAAAATGGCCTCCAGAGTGTTCAGGTTGAAAGCGATCAGGAAACCGTAGTCCACAGGTTTTCCGAAAGTGTCCGCGATAATGACTTTTTTAAACAGTCCCAGAGCAAAGATATACATACCCCTGGAAAAATTTTGGTAGAGGATACGGCGGTTTGAGACTTCCCGGAATTGCGGGATCGTCTCGCTGTGCAGCACGATGGGCCCCGCGATGAGCTGCGGGAAAAAGGAGACAAACAGCGCGTATTCATCGAAGGAGTATCCTCCTGTCTGGCCCCGATAGGAGTCTACAAGATAGGAGAGCTGCTGAAAGGTAAAAAAACTGATGCCAAGCGGCAGCAAAATATTTTTTAGTTCGAAAGATCGATGGAACAGAGCGTTTATATTCTCCAGAAAGAAATTGAAATATTTAAAATAAAAGATCACGGCGACATTTGCGCAGATGCCGAAAACCAGGACCGCTTTCCGGAGAGACGGTTTTGCAGAAAAGGATACCATAGCTTTGGCAAACAGGAAATTTGCCACGATGCTGCCGCAGATGATCAACAGATAGGACGCATTAAAATAGCCGTAAAACCAGAGGGACATGCCGGTCAAAAAGATATTTGCCGCTCTGTATCGGTTTACATAATTTAGGAAATAGTATCCGCTCAATGCTGCGGGGAGAAATAAAAAAATGAAGTAATAAGAGTTAAATAACATAAAAATCCTTTCGTCTATTCGTGCAGGGAAGCATAGTCATAGGAATGATAAAAATTCCGTATTCTTTCGAGGTAATCCATATAGTTATCCCGCGTCAAAAGATATTCTTCCCTTTCCATCCATCTCAGAATCTGAGAATTGACCCATTCGCCGTAGTGCATATAATCTTTGTAGTTGTCCAGGTCGCAGGTGAGTTCAAAATTGTCGGAGAAAGAGTACAGTTTGATATTGGAAAACTGTAAAAGTTCTTCGATCGCAAGCTGTTCCGCCTCGATATGCTGGTCCATTGTCCCCTCATTATTTAAGATGTCCCAGTAGCAGACGCTGTAGGGAGGGATAAAAAGGTAGAAAGTAGTCTCGGGATGTTCCGCGGCGAGAGCGGAAACATTCTGGCGGAGATTGTCGAGCAGGATCCGGCTCTGTTCCGCGGTCAGGGGCTGCGGTTTTTCCGGCGTTTCCTTCAGTCCGTAGGTGGTGAGCACATGCCAGGCGCCGAACTCCTCGCCGTGATAGACGCTCCAGCTGCCGTAAGTGTCGAAATCGACCGCGCTGCCGCCCCCGTTTTCCGCTCTTGTGACCTGCAGGGTTTCTCCGAGCAAAACGGATTTATTCAGCACGTAGCGGATGTCGTCAAAAGGATTGTCGTTATACAGATGATAGGGATAGGGAAAATCCTCATTGCAGGCATCTTTGTGGGAGATGAGAGTGTTGTAATCCAGTCCCCAGATAATATAGCGGATTTCTTTGTCGGCCTGGTAGGCCCGTCTCAGATTGTCGCTTATCTCCTTGTAGGTCGCACCCGCGTACGGAACTTTGATAAATTCGGAATCGAATATTTCATCGGCTTCGGAGGCCTTGAAATTTTCCGACATGGAAGTGCCGGTGATGATGCTTTCATAAGAAAAATTTCTGGAAATACCGTCATTGCAATAGCGCTCATTGCTGTCGGGATACACTTTCTGGGGGTAGTTATACTGCGGCAGTGGAGCGTGATAGTGAAAAAAGGGATCTCTGTAGACTGTCACGGCAGCTGTTATGAGAAATGCAGAGACAGTGAGCAGCAGAGTGCGAAAGGTCCATTGTCTATACGATTTGTCTTCCTGTTTTTCCGAAAAATGAGTTGACATAACATTCCTCGTCTTCTAAGACTTTACAACAAAACAAATCATACCATAAAAGAACCGGATTTTCCAGTCTGTTTGTAAATTCCTTGCATATGGAATTTAAAGTTGCTATAATATAGGGAACACAAAAGGAAAGAGGGTTCTGCATGGAAGAATTGATTCAAAATAAACTGGATTTTGCCGTATTGATAGATTCGGACAATATCAGCTCAAAATATGCGTCCACCATTTTTGATGAACTGGAGAAATACGGTTTCCCCTCGTGCCGGCGGATATACGGAAACTGGTCTAAGGGAAACGGCTGGTCGGAGAAAATACTGCTCGAGCATTCCATCACGCCGATCCAGCAGTTCTCCTACACAACCGGGAAAAACGCGACGGATATGGCCATGGTCATCGATGCCATGGATCTTCTGTACAAGGATAAAGTGGGCGGATTCTGTCTGGTGACCAGCGACAGCGACTTCACGAGGCTTGCGATGCGGCTCAGGGAAGAGAAGAAGTATGTGCTGGGAATGGGAGAGTCCAAGACGCCGTCGGCGCTGACCCGCTCCTGTAACAAATTTGTCTATCTGAACCTGATCGACGATAAAAATGAGCAGGATGGTTTTGACCACAATGAGCTGGAGAATGTGACCAGCATAGAAGCGGTAAAAAAATCCATAGCGGCGATGTTTTCGGAAAATGGCGGAAAGGCTTTGGATCTCGGCTATGTGGGACAGCGCATCAGCGAGAGATACACGGATTTCGATGTGCGTAACTACGGATACGCGAAACTCAGCGTTTTCGTGAAGGAGGAGCTGCCCCAGTATCAGGTGGTGCGGGAGAAGAAAAAGACTTATATAAAAGAACAGGAAAAGGTTTCCCAGACCAGCCTGGAGACGGAGATCAAGGAGATGATCCGGGAAAACGGCGGCAGTATTGAGAATCTCTCTATTATCAATGACGAGATCGGAAAACGGCACCCGAATTTTGAGTTAAAGTCCTACGGCTACAGCAGAATCTCCAGCTTTCTTCGCAGGATACGGGGGCTGGAAGTGAATAATAACAGTGTTCTCCTGCAGGACGAAGAGAAGCACAATCAGGACTAGCGGACTATCCCCACAGTTTCAGGAGGCGTATGGCTTTTCTGGCTATGGAGAATTTTGCATCCTCCAGTCTGGAGGCCGCTTCCTTCAACTCATCGCGTATGGCAATCTGCTGCGGACAATGCGTCTCGCATTTTCCACAGCGGATACAGTTGGAAGCGTTGCTGTGCTGTTTCCGGAAGATCGTACACTGCATGTATTCCCTTTTGGCAGCGCTTTTTCCCTCCGCGTAGTAATTGTTATAGCAGCGGAAGGTCTCCGGGATGTCCACGCCCTGGGGGCAGGGCATACAGTAACCGCAGCCTGTACATCCGACTTTTATGGTCTTTTGTATTTCTTTTTTTATAGCCTCTATCAGGGCGAAATCTTCCTCCGAAAAAGATCCCGCTTTTGTCTCCTCCGCGATCCGCAGGTTTTCTCTCACCATCTCCTCCGAATTCATACCGGATAAAACGCAGGTCACCTCGGGCTGATCGTAGAGCCACCGGAACGCCCATTCCGCCGCGCTGCGCTTTGGTTCGTGTTCCGCGATCAATTTTTTTGCGCTCTCCGGCAGAAGGTCCACCAGCTTTCCGCCGCGGAGTCCTTCCATAATGATCACCGGGATCCCTTTCCCGGCGGCACAGTGCAGGCCGCGTCTTCCCGCCTGGGAGTGTTCATCCATATAATTATATTGTATCTGGGTAAAATCCCAGTCGTAGACGTCGATCAGCCGGCAGAACATATCGGTATGTCCATGGTAGGAGAAGCCGATATGACGGATCTTCCCGGCTTTTTTCTTGTCCGCTATCCACTTTTCTATTCCCAGTTTTTTCAGTTTATCCCAGGTCTCCACATCGGTCAGCATATGCATCAGATAGTAGTCGATATGGTCGGTGCGAAGCCGTCTGAGCTGTTCTTCAAACATTTTTTCGATGCCGTCCATCGATTTGATCAGGTAGTGCGGGAGTTTGGTGGCGATCTGTATCTGATCCCGGCAGCCGATGCGCTGTATTATTTCGCCCACAGCGGCCTCGTTCCCCGGGTAGACATAGGCGGTGTCAAAGTAGTTTACGCCGCCCTCCAGGGCGATCCGCACCTCTTTTTCCGCTTTGTCGATGTCGATCCCGCCGTTTTTTCTCGTAAAACGCATACAGCCGTAGCCCAGGAGGGAGATATCCTCACCGGTTTTGTTTTTTCGGTATTGCATAGGCACCTCGCTTAAAATGATCTGATAGTACTACTGTAATCTTGCGCGGAAATTCTGTCAATTCTTTTTCGGGTCGAAAAGGAATTACGGCATGTGGAGAATGAATTATGGAAAATGGGGCGGTGTAGTAGATAATGGTGAAGCGTTGGCGGACAGGGGAGGTTAAAAGGATAGGATATGCGGAATATGGCATGGAAAAGGATGGCTAAACAATATCTGGCGACAGGAATTACCTTCGGTATCTTATTGTTGCTGCATACATTTGTGCAGACGGGCTGGGGCGATGACAGGGCCTTTGCAGGCGGGGAGATTTCTCTGTGGGATTTTCTGAGGGTCAGGTATCAGACATGGACCTCCAGAGTGCTTATCGAAGCGGGGGCAAAGCTGCTGGCATCAACCTCGGATATGGTGTGGAAAGTTTTGGACAGTCTGATACTGTCGCTCCTTGTCTGGATCGTGGCGGATCTGTTTGGAATGGAATGTAATGGGACAAAGATACGTTCTCAGATTTTCTTTCTTTGTCTGTTCGGGTGCCTGCCGGTGTTCACATTGAACGATGCGGGCTGGATCGCCACCACACTCAATTATCTGTGGCCTCTGACGTTTGGGCTTGTGGCGATGCGTCCGCTAAAGCACTGGGTCCGGGGGGAGCGGTGTCCCACATGGGAATATCCGGTCTGCCCGGTCTGTGCGGTTTTTGCGGCCAATGCGGAACAGGGAGCGGCGCTGCTTCTGGGAGTTTATCTGTTGTTTGGCGGGTATCTGATTTGGAAAAAGAAAGGGTTCCCCGCCTTCTATTTTATATTGCTCTTTGTTATCGCGGCTTCCGTCCTGTTTATTTTGACGGCACCGGGAAATGCGCTTCGGTTTACGGTGGAAGTGAACCAGTGGTTTCCCGGATATGACGACCTGGGACTGCCTGAAAAATTATTGATGGGTTTTCTTGACAGCGCAAATTATTATGTGTCGGCGGGCGGCAGCGAACGGACGAACTATCTGTTCGCGCTGCTTATGGGCATCCTGCTTGCAGGTATATGGAGGAGGAGAGGGGAAGCGGAATTTTCCGGGATGGCTGTCACAGCTTTTATCCCGCTCGCTTTTTACTGGGGGATCGGCCAGTTTGCCAACGCAAAAATTGCGGGGGACGGATTTCCGCGGGGCGGACATATCCTGGGGCTCTTTGGGAGAAACCGCTGTCTGCCCACCGGGGCGGGGACTTTCGAGTATCTGGGCTGGATCTCCTATCCGTGGGGAATGGTACTCCTGCAGGCGGGAGTCTATCTGGGATTGTTTCTGTGCGTGGGACTGACGATCGGTTTTCTGCACGGGAGGAGCTTTGAGACACTGCTGCAATCCGTCATTCTGGGGAGCGGTCTTTTCACCCGCGTCATGATGGGTCTCAGTCCCACGATCTACGCCTCCGGAGAGCGCACGTCGCTGTACTGTTCTGTGGCGATATTGATCGTGTGCCTGCGGAATCTGGAGATTTATTGGAAAGAATGGGATGGGTGCGGCAAGCCGGGACAAAAGAGTGGGAAAATAGTACTGGGTATTTATATCGCGGCACTGATATGCGTCAGCGTGTGGGGATCGAAGCTGGCGTTACAGAGGCAGGGAATGCTGTCAACCTATTATTCTTCATCTGGCATGCAATGTGATTAGTATTTTCAATTTTGTTTGAAGTTGACAGCCACACATAGTATAATATCAAAAAAGCTGAGGTGATATGGCCCATGAAAAATAAAATGCTTTCACAGAGTATCGCAGAAACGCTATTGTCTATGATAACAATAGAAAAGCGCTTTTCAGTCGGAGATAAATTGCCCAATGAGAATGAACTGTCAGAAGAATTGAATATCAGCCGGACAACCCTAAGAGAAGCCATAAGGATTTTAGTAGCTTATAATGTGCTTGAAATCCAGAGAGGAAAAGGAACTTTTGTCACCCAATCAGCATTCGAGCAGCAATCCGATTTAGGGCGGCTATCGGATATAAAAGTAAATGCAAAAGACCTTTATGAAATGCGTTTGATTTTTGAGCCGGAAGCCGCCTATTTGGCAGCTATCCGAGGTACAGACGCAGAAATAAAAAGGATTTTGGATTTTGGTGCGAAGATTGAGCAAGAAATTAAATCCGGGCAGGACCGTACAGACAATGAACATTCATTCCACAAGGCGATTGCGCAGGCAACGCACAATGAATTTATGAATCAGCTTATGCCCATTCTTTATCAGGCGATTGCAAAGGGCATTACCCTGTCGGCTATGAGCCAAAAAGCTGTTACAGATACAGTGGGCGACCACCGCATGATTATGGACTTTTTGGAGCAGAGAAATGCGGAGGGAGCAAGAAATGCCATGAAAATTCATATCATGCACGCTATACGGGAATTGGGAATAGAATAGTTTCCTGCTGAGGAGATAAAAAATGCTTGTCAGAGAATATCAGATATTCGACTGCAAAGAAATTACAGAGCTATTTTATAATACAGTCCACACAGTAAATGCGAAAGATTATACAAAAGAACAATTAGATGTATGGGCAACAGGGCAAGTGGAGTTAGAAAAATGGAACCAGTCGCTACAAGAACATTACAGCATAGTTGCTATTGAAAATGAGGTAATAGTAGGCTTTGGGGATATAGATAAAACTGGTTACCTTGATCACCTGTTTGTTCACGCTGATTATCAGGGAAAAGGTATTGCAACTGCTATTTGTAATCAACTGGAGCAAGCTGTTCAAGGAGATATTACTACTCACGCTTCTATTACGGCGAAGCCTTTTTTTGAAAAAAGAGGTTATAAGGTTGTTAAGGAACAGCAGGTAGAACGACAGGGAATTTTTCTTACAAACTTCTGTATGGAAATAAACAGATGATTTTCTGTTTAGCTTGGAGAAAATGATGATTATTTTAATAACAGGTGCATCACACACAGGTAAGACGGTACTTGCTCAAAAACTGCTTGAAAAGTATAGATATCCTTATTTATCGATAGACCATTTGAAAATGGGTCTAATTCGTAGCGGCTATACCAAACTCACACCCGAAGATGACGATAAGCTCACAGAGTAT
>CANRWP010000053.1 GCA_947643595.1 uncultured bacterium
GCTGGAAATCTGTCCTCGGGTATTGTGTACAGGACGGGCGAATGCGGAACTGAAATAGGAGGAATTTGAAAAATGGGTTTAAATAAGAAATCCGTAGATGATATCAATGTAAAGGGAAAACGCGTCCTGGTAAGATGCGACTTTAACGTACCTTTGAAGGACGGCGCGATCACAGATGAGACGCGTATCGTGGCAGCACTTCCCACAATCAACAAACTGATCGCTGACGGCGGCAAGGTGATCCTTTGCTCCCACCTCGGCAAAGTAAAGAACGGCCCCAACGAAGGCGAATCTCTGGCACCTGTGGCTAAGAGGCTTTCTGAGAAGCTTGGCAAGGAAGTAAACTTTGTCTCCGATTACAATGTGACAGGTGAAGCTGCGACGAAGGCAGTGGAAGCGATGAACGAGGGCGATGTAGTCCTTCTGCAGAATACCCGTTTCCGCGGCAAAGAAGAGACAAAGAACGGCGAGGAGTTCAGCAAAGAGCTGGCTGATCTGGCTGACCTGTATGTATGCGACGCATTCGGTTCTTCCCACAGGGCACACGCATCCGTGGAAGGCGTTACAAAGTTCATCAAGGAAAAAGGCGGCGAGAACGCAGTTGGATATCTGATGCAGAAAGAGATCGACTTCCTTGGCAACGCGGTGGAAAATCCGGTGAGACCTTTCGTGGCGATCCTGGGCGGCGCAAAAGTTGCGGATAAGCTGAATGTGATCAACAACCTGCTGGAAAAATGCGATACCCTGATCATCGGCGGCGGCATGGCTTACACCTTCCTGAAGGCGAAAGGCTATGAGATCGGTACTTCTCTGGTAGACGAAGAGAAGCTGGACTACTGCAAAGAGATGATGGCAAAGGCGGAGGAGAAGGGCAAAAAGCTTCTGCTTCCTGTGGATACGACGATCGCGGCAGATTTCCCGAATCCTATCGATGCTGAGATCGCGGTGGAAGTTGTTCCCTCCAATGAGATTCCCGCAGACAAGATGGGACTGGATATCGGAACGGAGACAGCAAAGCTCTATGCTGACGCTGTAAAATCAGCAAAGACGGTTGTATGGAACGGTCCTATGGGCGTATTTGAAAATCCTGTTCTCGCAAAAGGCACGATGGCGGTTGCACAGGCTCTCGCTGACACGGACGCTACCACGATCATCGGCGGCGGCGATTCCGCGGCGGCAGTGAACCAGCTTGGCTTTGCAGACAAGATGAGCCATATTTCCACAGGCGGCGGCGCTTCTCTTGAATTCTTGGAGGGCAAAGAGCTTCCAGGCGTGGCAGCGGCAGACGACCGGGCGTAACGAAAAAGGAGAAAATGTATTATGAGTAAGGGAAAAAAGATAGGCGGTATTATTTTGGTTATTATCGGCACGATCTTTCTGGTGATCGGCCTTGCAGTAGGCGGGCTTTTCGGAGCGGTGAACGGTGAGCTGGATAGTGCGATGGCGGAAGTGGAACAGCAGATCGAGGATGCCAGACAGACGGGCGTGACCACGTACGGTGAGATCACGGATATTGACAGCGAAAGCATGGCTACGATCGAGTTCTACTCCGAGGAGGATGAATCCTGGTATTACTTCACTATGATGGTAGTGAGCGATAACTATGGTGTGGGCAGCGAAGTCGAAGTATGCTATGATCCATACAGGATGAACGATGCGGATTATGTTCCCATTGCACCTGACCTGATGATGGAAGGTATGGAAGTAATACTTTCCACTGCTACCACAGGCGGCGTTGCCGTCGGCACGGTACTCGGTGTGATCGGCGCGGTTCTGCTGATCATCGGCATTGTACTTCTGGTGAGCAACAAGAAAGACAAGAAGTGGACGGAGGAGATCAATGCCAGGAACGCGGCGCAGGGCGTCGGCGGCACACGGCTATAATGGCTGTCAGCGGAATAACAACAAACAGATGTAAATCGATATCAATCTAATTTGAAGGAGAAAAAGAAATGGCAAGAAGAAAAATTGTAGCCGGAAACTGGAAAATGAACATGACGCCCTCCCAGGCGGTTGCGCTCTGTGAGGAATTGAAGGATCTGGTAAAATCCGACAGCGTGGATGTTGTCTACTGTGTACCTGCAGTTGATATTGTTCCGGTGGTGGAAGCCGTTAAGGGCACGAACGTTGAGGTCGGCGCTGAGAATATGTATTTTGAGGAGAAGGGCGCTTACACAGGTGAGATCTCCGCTGCCATGCTGGTGGATGCAGGCGTAAAATACGTTATCATCGGCCACTCCGAGAGACGTGACTACTTCAAGGAGGATGACGCGCTGTTGAACAAGAAAGTGAAAAAGGCTTTCGAGGCAGGCCTCACACCGATCCTCTGCTGCGGCGAATCCTTAGAGCAGAGAGAGATGGGCGTTACCATGGACTGGATCCGTTTCCAGATCAAATCCGATCTTGTCGGCATTACGGCGGACCAGGTGAAGGAGATGGTTATCGCTTACGAGCCTATCTGGGCTATCGGCACAGGTAAGACAGCTACGACCGGGCAGGCGGAGGAAGTCTGCAAGGGCATCCGTGACTGCATTGCGGAAATTTATGACGAAGCGACCGCGGAAGCAGTTCGCATCCAGTACGGCGGTTCCGTGAACGCGGGCAACGCGGCGGAGCTGTTCGCACAGCCGGATATCGACGGCGGACTTGTCGGCGGTGCATCTCTGAAAGCGGATTTCGGGAAGATCGTGAACTATTAAGCATAATTTCCTCAAAAAGAAATTATGCGCTACTTCTCGATACACAGAGTGGATTGAGAAGTTTCCCGTAAATTTCCCGGTGGGAAACCAATTGAATAACAGGTAAAGATAAAAACACTATATGCGGCGGATACGGCGCTGCATATGGTGTTTTTTATAAATTTGGTGTATAATCTATGAAAAGAAAAACGTAAGGAGGCAGAAGCTTTGAATGACATAGATGATCTGGAATATCGTCTCTGGCTGCTGCAGGGAGAAGTGAATCAGGCAATGCAGAATATCGGTCAGTCTGATCCTGTCGATTCAGAAAGATTGCATCATATGGAAACAGAGATCGCTTATCTTCAACAGCAGGTTGCAAGGCTGAGAGGGCTTGGTCAGGTGCAGCTGCAACCGCGCTGCAACTCCTTGCCGACCGCGCCGCCCCGGCCCCTTCCATTTGGACAGCCCTTTCCGGTTGGGCAAAAACTGCCGTTACCGCAGGGGCAGCCGTCTCCCTACGGTCAGCCATATCCGCCCGGGCAGCCGCTTCCCTCGAAAGCGCCGGAGAAAAAAGATCTGGAGAAGACATTGGGAACCGGCATGATGGGGATCGCGGCTTCTGTTTTAGTGTTTATCAGTATCATTATTTTCGGCGGTCTGCTGCTCCCGTACTTGACAGATACCGTGATGACAGTCATTATGTTTTTGTTGAGTTTTGCTCTGTTTGGCGCGGGGTATCTGTTGCTCCGAAAAGATCCGAAAAACAGGTTCCACATTTCGCTGTGCGCCTGCGGCATGACCGCCGTATGCGTGTCTCTGTTTGTGACAAGGCAGTACTTTGAGCTGATAGGTGACGCGGTATTTCTTGCGCTGATCGTCCTATGGCTTTTGTTGGCGGTCTTTATGAGCAGGAAATATCAGAATTACCTATTCCGTATCATCGGGGAGATTGGAATATTTCTTACCGTATGTCTGGGCAGTGGCAGACTGGCCTCGGCGGATATGGCCGCAGGCGACTGGTTTATGTTCTGCGTTCTTCTGCTTGTATTCGGCGGCAGCACAGTGATATTTCAGACGGCCATTCCGAGGGAGAGCTATGAAAAGAATGCGTTTTCCCATGTGATCAGAACGCTGATATTTGCGCTTCTGCCCTTTGTTTTTGCAGGGGAGGAGGGAACCGGCATCGGAGTTTATGCGGGATTCGCCTTTGTGGCTGCGTTGCTGATCGCGGAGATCTGTCTGGCTTACCGGGAGGTTTTGAGCGACGGATGCCTGTTTTATATTCTGACGGGGGCAGACGCATTGCTGTTCTGTGTGATCCTCTGTATGACATTTCAGCTGGACAGCGCTCTGCCCTACTATATTATGTCGGTTCTGACAGCGGGATTTTTTGAGAGGAAGAAGAGCAAAAACAGTGTCATCGGAAACGTCGTTGCGTGTCTGTTCTTTCTGGGGAGCGGCTGGGCGTGGCTCCACGCGAGTGTCTTTTATGCGGCGCTGGTGATGCTTCCGCTGTTTGCGTACGGTTATGTGAAAAAAAACACCGCGCCTCTGTATGTGGGGCTGTTCTGTATCGTAGGAATCTTCGGTGCGGACGGGATGGCGGCCGATGTTTTTCCCGGCAGCAATTTTTTGTTCCTGTGGGCAGTCCCGTTTCTGTGCTTTGTGGTTCTGGCGAGGGTTAGGAAGGACCAGATTTTTACGGCCTCGGGTTATCCGGCATTCATGGCCTGCGGAGTGTGGATGTTTGCGGGACTGCTGAGTGAATTTGGTGTTTCTGCAAACGAGAGTGTGATCATCGTTTTCCTGGCAGCTGCCGTGTCGCACATGCTGTTCATCAAGGGCAGAGTGTTTGCGGAGGAGAGGGTCGGATTTGAGGTGACTGCCGCTGTCATGACAGTGTGCCTGATGGCATGGAGCGCTTACACGGTCTATCAGGAGTATTTAAATATCGTCACGATGCTTGTGATGGCGGCGTTATTTACGATGAATACCGTAAACCTGTTGAAGCGATCGGAAAATTTCGGCTATTACATAGGGTTTAAATATACGGTGCTCATGATCCTGCTGGTAGATTCTCATTTTGAGTTCTCCATGCTGATCAGTGTCCTGATGCTTCTGTTTGCGGCGGGCAGCATTGTGTTTGGCTTTTATAAGAATTATAAATCGTTCCGGGTATACGGACTGATCCTCTCTATGGTGAGCATATTCAAGCTGGGCCTGTTTGATGTCACAAATAAGAGCGCGCTTTACAACGCGGTCGGTTTTCTGGTCTGCGGACTGATCTGCTTCGGCATCAGTTTTCTCTATAATAAGATAGAAAACAGAGTGAAAAAGAAGTAATTAGTCTTTTTGGTTGACTGAAACATCATAAACATATATCATAGTATGGTAAGAACAAAATATTAAATGCGCAAGGCAAAAGAAAGATGGATAAGTGAGAGTTATGGAAAAAATACTGATCGTTGACGACAGCCCGATGCAGGCGGCCCATTTAAAAGATATACTGGATGATGAGTACGAGATCACGATTGCCCAGACGGCGGAGGAGGGATTGCGCCAGGCCAGCACAGCGAACTTTTCGCTGATTCTGCTGGATGTAGTCATGCCTGGGATGGATGGATTTACGCTGCTAAAGAAACTGCAGGAGGAGATCATCACCCAGAGTATTCCGGTTATTTTGATCACCAGTCTTTCCGATGTGGAGAGCGAACAGCACGGCCTCATACTGGGAGCAGTCGATTATATTGTCAAACCCTTTAATCATCTGATCGTGAAGGCGAGGGTCAATACCCATGTCAAGCTGTATAACTATCGTAAACAGGTGGAATATCAGTCACAGACAGATCAGCTAACCGGCGTCGCAAACAGAAGAAGACATGACCAGTACAGTATCGTGAAGTGGAATGAGGCTGTCCGGCTGCAGGTTCCGTTCTCTATCTGTATGTTTGATATCGACTGTTTTAAGGTATATAATGATACATTCGGACATCCTGCGGGGGATAAGGTTATCGCGGCGGTCGCAAGAGAAGTGTCTTCACACCTCAAGCGCAGCACCGATTTTTTTGCCCGTTACGGCGGCGAGGAGTTTGTGGCATTTCTGATGGGGGATAGTTCGGAGAAAGCGTTTAAACACCTGAAAAAGATACGGGAGGCCGTGGAGAAACTTCATATTCGGCAGAATTCGTCCGTGTCCGAATGGGTTACGGTCAGTGTGGGAGGCGTCACTTTGGTTCCACAGACGGAAAATTCCTATGAATTTTATTTAAAACTTGCGGATGCCATGCTGTACGACGCCAAAAAGTTTGGCAGGAATATGGTAGTCTGGGCGGATGAAAATATGAAGCAATGGAGAGAAAAATAATTTTTTCGTTGATATAAAGCGAGGGCAAAGGTATAATGGGGGATAGTGAGAGGAAAGATATCGTATATTCAAACTGGAACAGATAATAGGGAGACAGAATAATGAAATGCAGAAAATGCGGAGCAGTATTACTGGACACGGATACGTTTTGTGTGAAGTGCGGACAGAGAGTGGGCCAGCCGATGTTTTGCTCCAACTGCGAAGCGGAACTTCGGGAAGGGGAGAGGTTTTGCCATAAGTGCGGAACGCAGGTGGAGTTTGCTCCGGATGAGGAAGAGATTCCGATCAGTCAGCAAAAGACGGTGGATATTCCCTTTGATCAGATAGAACAGGGCATTTTGCTGGAGGCAAAGCAGGCGATCGTAAAACGCCCGGAGGCGGAAAGACAGGAGCGGAGAAACCCGGAGGACTACAGGAGGCCGGGGGTGGAAGAACCTGTGAGGCGCAGGCAGGCGCCGGTGGAAGAGCCCGAATACTATGAAGAGGATTACGAGGACGATGAGGAAGAGTATGGCGATTCCAAAATGAAAGCGCTAACGATCATACTGGGTATTGTCGTGCTGGTGGTCGCCCTGGCGACCGGCTTTATTTTCTGGAGGAGAAACAGCACATCCCGCTACGAGAGGCCCGATGAGGACACGGAGCAGGAAGAGACCCAGGGGGAAGACGGAGATGGCGGTGAGGAAACGCAGGGCCGGCTCCAGATCCTTTCCAATGTCAATGTCCGCAATGCCCCCACCACGGAGGAGTCCGAGGTGTTGATGGTGGCAAAGCAGGGTGAGACTTACGAGTATTATGAACTGGTGGATGACGCCTGGTACCGCATTAAACTGGAAGACGGCGGCGAGGGGTATGTTTCGAGCAAATATGTGGAAGACTTGACAGTGCAATAATCGTACGGATAGAGAAGAATAATAAAAATATTATAGGGAATCAATAGAAAAGAGGAGAGAAAAATGAGCAAGAAACCTGTTGTATTAATGATTCTGGACGGATACGGTCTGAATAATAATGAGGAGCACAATGCCGTGGCGGAGGCGAAGACGCCTGTCATGGATAGGCTGATGGCGGAGTATCCTTTTGTGAAGGGAAATGCCAGCGGCATGGCGGTGGGACTTCCGGACGGTCAGATGGGAAATTCCGAGGTGGGACATCTGAATATGGGTGCAGGCCGCATCGTATACCAGGAACTGACAAGGATCACAAAAGAGATTCAGGACGGCACTTTTTTTGAGAATAAGGCTCTGATGGATGCGGTAAATAACTGCAGGGAGAAGGACAGTTCGCTCCATTGTTTCGGTCTGCTGTCCGACGGCGGCGTGCACAGCCATAATACGCATCTTTACGGGCTTTTGGAGCTGGCAAAGCGCAGCGGACTTGAGAAAGTTTATGTACACTGCTTCCTGGACGGCCGTGATACGCCGCCGGAGAGCGGAAAAGGCTATGCGGAGGATCTCGAAGCCGAGATGAAAAAGATCGGCGTGGGCCGGATCGCTTCCGTGACGGGACGTTACTATGCGATGGACAGGGATAACAACTATGACAGAGTAGAGAAGGCGTATGCTGCGCTGACAAAAGGCGAAGGACTGACAGCACAGAGCGGTCCTGCCGGCATCCAGGCTTCCTACGACAGGGAGGAGACGGATGAGTTTGTAAAGCCTACCGTGGTGGTGGAAAACGGCGCCCCCGTGGCGACGATCAAGGACGGCGATTCCGTGATATTCTTCAACTTCCGTCCCGACAGGGCGAGAGAGATCACGAGAGCGTTCTGTGACGACGATTTCAAAGGATTTGAGAGAGGAAAACGGCTCGATCTCACCTATGTATGTTTCTCTGACTATGATCCGACCATTCCGAACAAGGAAGTCGCTTTCGAGAAGATCGCGGTGACCAACACCTTCGGCGAGTGGCTTGCGGCGAACGGTATGAAGCAGGCGAGGATCGCGGAGACTGAGAAATATGCCCATGTGACTTTCTTCTTCAACGGCGGTGTGGAGAAGCCCAACGAGGGAGAGGACAGGATCCTTGTCAATTCCCCGAAGGAAGTGGCAACCTATGACTTAAAGCCGGAGATGAGCGCCTACGAGGTGTGCGACAAACTGTGCGAGGCGATCACAGGCGGAAAATATGATATGGTCATCATCAACTTTGCCAATCCGGATATGGTGGGACATACCGGCGTGGAGGAAGCGGCGATCAAGGCAGTGGAAGCAGTGGATGAGTGCGTGGGAAGAGCAGTGGAGGCCGTGAAATCTGTGGACGGCGTGCTGTTCATCTGTGCGGACCACGGCAATGCGGAGCAGCTTGTGGATTATAAGACCGGGGAGCCGTTTACCGCGCATACGACGAATCCGGTTCCATTCATCCTTGTGAACTACGATCCGAAATACGCTCTGAGAGAGGGCGGATGTCTGGCGGATATCGTTCCCACATTGATTCAGATCATGGGGAGAGAGCAGCCCGCGGAGATGACCGGAAAATCGCTTTTGATCGAAAAATAAAGGACAGGATAAAAAAACCTCCTTTGGAAATACTAATGAAAACAGTATTTTTAAAGGAGGTTTTTATGTCTGTGACAATAAGAATTATGGATGTACATGCGAGGGAGATCCTGGACTCCAGGGGGAATCCCACCGTGGAGGCGGAGGTGACGGTGATCGCCGGGGAATCGGCCTTCGGGGGACCCTGTATCAACGGCAGGAATATGGCGGAGGCGGCCGGAAACCATAAGGAGTCGGCGGGGAAGGAAGCCTGCATAGGACCGGTGGGAGCGCCCTATCCGCTCTCGGGAAAACTCTATGCAGGCAGGGCGTCGGTTCCCTCCGGCGCCAGCACCGGCAGGTTTGAGGCGGTGGAGCTTCGGGACAAGGAGAGCAGGTATCAGGGAAAGGGCGTGCAAAAGGCGGTGAAAAATGTGAACACCGTGCTGCGTGAGGCATTGCTTGGGCGCAACGCTCTCTGCCAGGAGGAGATCGATAAGATCCTGATCGAGACGGACGGGACGGAAAATAAGGAAAAGCTGGGGGCGAACGCAACGCTCAGCGTGTCCATGGCGGTGGCGAGGGCGGCGGCAGCGGCTCTTCATATGCCGTTGTTCCGCTATCTGGGGGGTATCTCTGCGAGAAGGATGCCGGTGCCGATGATGAATATTTTGAACGGTGGAAAACATGCGGACAACACCGTGGATTTTCAGGAGTTTATGATCATGCCGGTGGCGGCGGACAGTTTCCGGGAGGGGCTTCGTATCTGCGCAGAGGTGTATCAGAAGTTGAAACAGCTTCTCGTGAAGGACGGTCTTTCCACGGGCGTGGGGGACGAGGGCGGATTTGCGCCGTCCTTAAAAAATCCGGAGGAAGTGTTGGACTATATCGTCAAGGCAGTGCTGGCGGCGGGGTATGTGCCCGGCAAGGACATTAAGATCGCGCTGGATGTGGCGGCCAGCGAACTCTATCAGGAAGACGCCGGCATGTACTATTTTCCGGGGGAGACAAAGGCTCTGCACGGAAGCAAAAAGGAGGTGCTCGCAAGCTCCGACACAAAGGAATCCTGTGTCATGCGGAGCACGGACGAGATGATCGCGCTCTACGAAGAACTCTGCCAAAAATACCCGATCGTATCCATCGAGGACGGGCTGCACGAGGACGACTGGGACGGCTGGAAGAAATTGACGGAGAGGCTGGGAGACAAGATTCAGCTGGTGGGGGACGATCTGTTTGTGACAAATACCGGACGGCTCTCCGCGGGAATCCGGCTGCACACCGCCAACGCGATCCTGGTGAAGGTCAATCAGATCGGCACGTTGTCGGAGGCATTCGCGGCGATAGAGATGGCGCACAAAAACGGTTACAGGGCAGTGATCTCCCACCGCTCCGGCGAGACGGAGGATACGATCATCGCAGATATCGCGGTGGCGGTGAACGCGGGACAGATCAAGACGGGAGCGCCCTGCCGGACAGACCGTGTCAGCAAATACAACCAGCTTCTGCGGATCGAGGAGGAACTGGAAAGGGTATCCCGCTATGAGGATCCGTTCCCGGAGAAGGCAGGAACGGTCTGACAGGCCGCATTTTTTTCTGTACGGAGCGGGGAAAATCTGGTAAAATAGAAATATCTATGGATAAGGAAAAACAGAAGAAAACAGCATATCTCGCGCAGGAAGTTTTGCGCCTCTCCAGAGACAGCATTATTATGAATATGCGGTTTCTGGATGTGGCGCTCTCCAGAATGCGGCCGGCGTCAAAGCCGGGACTGAAAGGTGTGGCGACGGACGGAGATAGTTTCTGGTACGACGACGCCTTTGTGCTGCGCCGTTACAGGGGGGAACCCGCCTATATATCCAGGTGTTATCTGCACAGTCTGCTGCATCTTATCTTCTACCATCCGTTCCGATACGGGGAGGTGGATATAAAATACTGGGATATCGCGGCGGACATCGCGGTGGAGAATGTGATGATGGAGATGAATCTCCATTTTCTGAAAATGCACAGGGATACGCAGAGGAAGGCGGAAGTGACTGCCCTGAAGGAAAAGTGCGGCTCCCTCACGGCGGAAAAGATATACCGCTATCTGGTGAAAGCGCAGCCGGATGAGGAAACCCTGGCGGGATGGAAGCTTCTGTTTCATCGGGATGAACATATTTTCTGGAACGAGCCGGAGCGGATGGAGATCTCCCTGGCCCAGTGGAAAAAGATCAGCGAGCGAATCAAAACGGATCTGAAGACTTTTTCGAGAGGAAAGGGAAATTCGGATTCCATGGAGAGAAATCTGGCGGAAGCGACGAAGGATCGCTGCGATTACGGGGAGATCCTGCGCCGCTTTATGGTGACGGGTGAGGAGATTCATCCGAATGATGAGGAATTTGACTATATTTATTATACTTACGGACTCGAACATTACGGAAATATGCCGCTGGTGGAACCGTTGGAGTACAAAGATATCAGGAAGGTCAGGGAGTTTGTGATCGCCATCGATACCTCGGCATCCTGCAGAGGGAAGATCGTGCAGGGATTTTTGAAAAAGACCTATTCGATCATGAAGAGCGCCGAGAATTTTTTCAGCAAAGTGAACGTACATATCGTACAGTGCGATAACGAGGTGCAGAGCGACGCGAAGATCACCTGTGAGGAAGACTTTGAGGAGTTTATCCGAACCGGAAAACTGATCGGTTTTGGCGCCACGGATTTCAGACCTGTGTTTCGTTATGTGGATGAGCTGATCGACCGGGGGAATTTTGAGAATTTGAAGGGACTGATCTACTTTACGGACGGCTACGGGGTCTATCCGGAGCGGATGCCGGCGTACGATGTGATCTTTGCCTTTTTAAACGAGGATGAGAGGCGTCCCGCGGTGCCCCACTGGGCTCTGCCGGTGATTTTGGAGGAGGAAGAACTGTTATGAATATGAAGCAGGCGAAAGAGTGCATCAAGGATACCGTGCGGCTCTATTTGAAGAAGGATGAGTTTGGCGATTACCGGATCCCCATTGTGCGGCAGCGCCCGGTCTTTTTGATCGGCGCGCCCGGCATCGGAAAGACTGCGATCATGGAACAGATCGCCCAGGAACTGTCGATTGCGATCGTCTCCTACTCCATGACGCACCACACCAGACAGTCGGCATTGGGACTTCCCTTTATCGACCACCGGGAATTTGAGGGAGAGCAGTATGATGTCTCGGAGTATACGATGAGCGAGATCATCGCCTCCATCTATGAAGTGATGGAAGCGAGCGGGCTGAAGGAGGGCATTCTCTTTCTGGATGAGATCAACTGTGTGTCGGAGACGCTCTCGCCGTCCATGCTGCAGTTTCTGCAGTACAAAGTGTTCGGCAGACACAGGGTTCCAGAAGGCTGGGTGATCGTGACGGCGGGAAATCCTCCGGAATACAACAAGTCGGTCAGAGAGTTTGATGTGGTGACAATGGACCGTCTGAAGATCATGGAGGTGGAGGCTGACTATG
This sequence comes from uncultured bacterium, assembly GCA_947643595.1. Classification (GTDB taxonomy): domain Bacteria; phylum Bacillota; class Clostridia; order Lachnospirales; family Lachnospiraceae; genus 1XD8-76. The sequence continues at coordinate 12,001 of CANRWP010000053.1, forward strand.
CGACCTGGAAGGAGTATGCCTCTGAGAAGGGCTTACATAATGCGATCGTAAGCTATCTGGATCTGAAAAAGGAAGACTTTTACCATGTGGAGACGACGGTGAAGGGAAAGTCCTATATTACAGCCAGGGGATGGGAAGATTTATCCCAGATACTGCTGCTCTATGAGGAGGAGGGACTGGCTGTCGAAGAGATGCTGGTGGGGCAGTATCTGCGGAATGAGCGGATCACCAGGGAATTTACCGCCTACTATGATTTGTATAACAAGTACAAGAACGATTACAAGATAGAGGAAATCCTGTCGGGGAAGGACTCGGCGAAGGCGGAGGAGAAGGCGAAAGCGGCGGCTTTCGACGAGCGGCTCTCGCTTCTCGGCATGCTGCTCGACAAAGTGACGGGGGAGATCCGGGAGACGATGCGTCTGGCCGATTGCCTGAAAGAGCTTCGCATGCCCCTGAAAGCTCTCTCAAGCTGTGCGGATGCGGAGAAACTGCTTGAGATGCTTCAGATGCAGGAGCGGGGAAGAGAAAAGCTCTTGAAGTCCATGCAGGCGGCGGGGGCGATATCCGATGCGGAGCAATATAAAAACAAGTTTATTCTGCGTTTTCTGGAACAGGCAGAGAGACAGGTCAGAGTGAGCGCTGTCCCGGACGGCGCCGCAGCATATGAACTGATCCGGGAGAAATTCCAGGGGGAGATCAGTCTGTTAAAAAGACAGACGAAGGAGATCGGCAGCAGGCTCCATTATCTGTTTGCCTTTGTGGAGAGGGCGTTCGAGACGGGCAACGAAATGCTCATTCTGGTGACGGAACTTACGGTGAATGAGGACAGCGCCCGGTTTATCGCGTCCTTTGGCTGCCCGGATTATCAGAAACATAATGAGGAACTGATGATTTCCGAGCGGCAGAATAAATTTATAGACGAAATAGAAAAACTGGGAATAGACGGGTGATCCTAAAAGACGGTGCGGGGTGTCGGAGAAAATATGGAATATCAATACGCCGTAAAAGAGGGCGTTTTCACGTTAAAAGACTATAAAAAGGGGCTTGAGGTCGTCTCTTACAGGGGGGAGGATATCTATCTTACCGTCCCGGAGAAAGCGGAGACGGGGGAAGGGGAGAAACCTGTTATTTCTCTCGGAAAAAAAGCGGTGTTGTCCTGTAAGACAGTGCGGCAGATCAGTCTGCCCGGCACGATAGAGGAAGTGGGGGACTGGGCTTTCGCGTACTGTGACGAGCTCCGGGAGGTCCATCTGCCTCAGAAGGAGATACGGTTCGGCAGAGGGATTTTCCGGGAGTGCGGCAGGATCCGCCGGGTCAGCGTGGAGGGGAAGACAGCGGATGTGGGAGGACTTCTGGCGGCTTCGGTGACGCTTCTGGATGCCCCCTACCTGTTTGCACCGCTTCGCTGCGGTGAGGAGGAGTGGCTGCGACAGTGGGATGCCCGGATGCTGCAGATCCTTCGGGCGGCGGACAAAGACGGCTATTCCAAAATGGTGCTGTGCGGCGAGGAGGATTACGGCAGCAGGGAAAACAATCTGGATTATTTTCTGAATCAGAAAAGAAAAAGCAAGGTGCGCATCGCTTTTATGCGGCTGCTTCATCCGCTGAAACTGCAGGACGAAGTGAGGCGGGAACTGGAGGATTATCTGCGGGATCACACGCCGGACAGCGGTCGGACCCAAAGGCCTGTGGCGGGGAAGGAAGATGACGGCATGTGGGATGAGACCTGGCAGGTACTGTGGGAGGAGCACGGGGAGGACAGCGAGTACTACAAACTGTTTACAAAGATCGGCTGTCTGACGGAAGGAAATTTTGACAGGCTCTTGTCGGAGGCGGGGGAGAATTATCCGGAAATGAAAGCCTGGTTTTTGAAATATAAGGAAGAAAAGATAGGATATACGGATTTTTTTGAGGAACTGTCACTTTAAATGAAAAAAACAGTTGAAAATAGTCTATATATATGGTAGACTGAGTCTTGCGTAACATTAGGAGGTTGGAAATGGAAATACTCAGGATTATGTTGACAGTGATTTTTATACTGGATTGTGGCTTGCTTGTGGTACTCGTATTGATGCAGGAAGGAAAATCCGCAGGACTCGGTGCCATCAGCGGATCCTCAGACACTTACTGGGGGAAGAATAAGGGACGTTCGAGAGAAGCGAATCTCGTCAAACTGACCAAAATTCTTGCGATTCTTTTCATCGTCCTCGCGGCGGTGCTGAACATCAGCAGACTGTAAGAACGAGTAAAAATCCTGCGGCAGCAGGATTTTTTTGTGCCGTAAGGAGACAGAGCCGCTGCATCTTGAGCAAGGATGTTGTCGTAAAGGAGAGAAAATTGCCAGAACAGCAGATAATGGAGAAAAGAAAAATAGTCGGAACCTACGAGGAGAGCAAAAATTACGGTTTTGTCGTCCCGGATAACCGAAAGCTCGGCGCTGACGTTTTTATCCCGAAAGAACATGCGGGCGGGGCGCGGGACGGTCAGAAAGTGGTGGCGGAGATCACCGTTTCGGCCATAGAGGAAGAGCGAAAGAACCCCGAGGGAAAGATTCTGGAGATCCTGGGGGATGCGGAGGAGGCGGGCATCGATATTTTGTCGATTGTGCGAAACTACGAACTGCCGGATGCCTTTACGGAGCGGGAGCTGAACCAGGCGGAGCGCGCGGCAAAACCGGTCAGCGAGGCGGACCGGGCGGGGCGCATGGATCTTCGGGAGATCAGGATGGTGACGATCGACGGGGAAGACGCGAAAGACCTGGATGACGCGGTGAGCCTGTCCGTGGAGGGAGGGCTCTATGAGTTGGGCGTGCACATCGCCGATGTCAGCAACTATGTGCAGGAATACTCGGCTCTGGATCGGGAGGCACTGAAAAGGGGAACCAGCGTCTATCTGGCGGATCGGGTCATACCCATGCTGCCGAAAGCTCTTTCCAACGGCATCTGTTCCCTGAACGAGGGGGAGGACAGACTGGCTCTGAGTTGTCTGATGCAGATCGATCAAAAGGGAGAGATAGTCGATTACCGGATCACGGAGTCGGTGATCCGGGTGGACAGACGGATGACTTATCAGGCGGTAAAGCGGATCCTGGAAGATGACGACAGGACATTACAGGAGGAGTACCGGGAATTTGTGCCGATGCTGCGGGAGATGGGGAATCTGTCGGCAGTTCTCAGGAAAAACAGGGAGAAGAGAGGATCGATCGATTTTGACTTTCCGGAGAGCAGGCTGATTTTGGATGAAACGGGATATCCGGTGGAGATCAGAGCCTATGAGCGGAATGCGGCCACCAAGCTGATCGAGGAGTTTATGCTGGCGGCGAACGAGACGGTGGCACAGCATTTTTACTGGCTGGACATTCCGTTTCTCTACCGGACGCATGAGAGCCCGGAACAGGAGAAGATAAGGAAGCTGGCGGTTTTGATGCGGAATATGGGTTTCGGCATGAAGACGGGGAGAGAGGAAATTCATCCGAAGGAAATCCAGAAACTTTTGTGGCAGGCGGAGGGAAGTGATTCGGAAGCCCTTGTCAGCAGACTTGCGTTGCGCAGCATGCGGCAGGCCAGGTACACGCCGGAGTGTGTGGGTCATTTCGGGCTCGCAAGCAGATACTACTGTCACTTTACCTCCCCCATCCGCAGATATCCGGATCTGCAGATCCACCGCATTATCAAGCAGCAGCTCAGGGGAAAGCTGGATGAGGACAGGCAGGCGCATTACCGCGATATACTGGACAGCGTTGCGTCCTGGTGTTCTGCGATGGAGAGACGGGCAAACGAGGCGGAGCGGGAATGCGAAAAGATGAAGAAAGCGGAGTACATGGAGGGGCATATCGGGGAACGATTTTCCGGTGTGATCTCCGGTGTCAATTCCTTCGGCGTCTACGTAGAACTGGAAAATACGGTGGAGGGACTGGTGGCCGTGCGGGATCTGCCGGAAGACTTCTACCGGTACGATGAGAGCGCCTACAGACTGATCGGGGAACGCACCGGGAGGTGTTTTTCGCTGGGCCAGAGGCTTGAGGTGGAAGTAAAAAAAGCGAATAAAGCAATGAAATATGTAGATTTTATATTGGGAGAATAAGACATGGCAAGAGAAGGCATGAAGCTGGTGGCGAACAATAAAAAGGCATATCACGATTATTTTATTGAAGAGAAATATGAGGCGGGGCTGGTGCTTCACGGTACGGAAGTGAAATCTCTGCGGCTGGGGAAGTGCAGCATCAAAGAGGGGTATGCGAAGGTTGAAAACGGGGAAGCTTATGTGTATGGCATGAATATCAGCCCCTACGAGAAGGGAAATATTTTTAACAGAGACCCGCTTCGCCCCAAAAAACTGCTGTTGCATAAACAGGAGATCCGGAAACTGACAGGGCAGCTTGCGGAGAAGGGATATGCGCTGATTCCGCTGCAGGTGTATTTTAAGGACGGCAGGGCGAAGCTGGAGATCGGCCTGGCAAAAGGAAAGAAGAATTATGATAAAAGGGAAGCGATCGCGAAAAAAGATCAGCGGAGAGAGTATGAAAGGAGTTTTAAGATAAAAAATTTGTAGACCTTTTTTCAGAGGTATGTTATAATTAAAAAAATATATCCGGGTTAGTCAAGGTTTCGACAGGGGTCTTGCAGCTGGAGAAGCTATCCGCAGGCGATGCGTCAAATCGCAAACCTAAATATAAACGCTGATAATAAATTAGCATTAGCTGCCTAAGCGCAGCTTGTCTGACCTGATGCACCTGCACATCAGGAACCAGGCATCGACTCAGCAGGAAACGACATATGTTAAGCTTTGCGCATATGGGCGTACTATGAAGCTACTGAAGCTGTAAGGGTGTCAGCTCCCGTACAGCGGAGGGAATGTCAAAGAACTGGCTATGATAGTAGAAGGACAGGGAATGGGCTTTTGGACGCGGGTTCGACTCCCGCCTAATCCATTTTTTAAAAAGCACGAAAATGCGATGTTTTCGGGCTTTTTTAAATATCTGCATTTTTATTTCCGCGGGCAACGAGCCAGGCAGACGTGCTTAAAGCCAACCTTTGGTTGTTGCGGCTGTCGCTAATGGTGGTATATTCGTATAAAGAAGAGCTAGATTTGGATGAGTGGATTTCTGACTATGCCAATAAAATCAATATATTGCGTTGATCAGAGACAGAGTTATTTGCATATGAAGGAAGATTTTGGGCAATATTGTAAACGCATAAGAAAATTGCCTGGCTGAATATGCCGGCGTAACGGTTTAATCAGGAACGGTATTTAAAAACAAGCATCGGGATAAAAAAAGATATTGCATCTATTGCCGCCTTGTTATAGAATGGCTGTAAAGGAAGGCATCATACAACAGAATCATCATATCAAATGCAGAGTTAAGAAATGATACAGACTAATATAGTAAGCTTTTGCGGAAAGATGTATATATTAATCCATTTTTTTCAGTAAGGATAAAGGGGTAGCATATCATGGCAAAAACGGTAGTGGAATCAAAATTTTCCAAGGGGAAAGTCAACAACGAGATCGAGCTGTGTAAAGTAAACGATAAGACGGCGAAGACGGCGATCGAAAGAGCGCTTCTGGGAGAACGGATTTCCTATTTCATCAAGTGGGAAAAACCGGGCTTTTTTTCTCCTGAAAAAAAGGACAGCTGCATTTTCTGTGTCAATGAATGGCAGGTAGAGGCGGCGGAAAAGGCGATCTCCGATCTCGGGGAAGAGATGGAAAGTAAGATCAAATATATTATGAAGCGGATTGAAAAAACGCTTTTTTGACAGGAGAATCACTATGAATTATTTAGCACCTTCCATACTGTCGGCAGATTTTTCCAGACTGGGTGAGGACGTGTCGGTGGCGGAGGAAAACAGAGTTACCATATTACATATCGATGTGATGGACGGTATGTTTGTCCCCAGCATTTCGCTTGGGTTTCCGGTGATCGAGTCGATCCGCAAAAACAGCGGGATGATTTTTGACGTACATCTGATGATAAGGGAACCGGAGCGCTATATCGAGAGATTCGCGCAGAGCGGAGCGGATATCATCACGGTGCACGCCGAGGCGTGTACGCATCTGCACAGGACGATCCAGCAGATCAGGCAGACCGGTAAGAAATGCGGTGTGGCGTTAAATCCTGCCACGCCTCTGTCCGCGCTTGATTATGTGCTGAAAGATTTGGATATGGTTCTTCTCATGACGGTGAATCCCGGCTTTGGCGGTCAGTCCTTTATCCCGGCAATGTACGAAAAGATTCGGGAGCTCAGAGAGCGGATAGAGAGAGAGGGTCTGAAGACAGATATTGAAGTGGACGGTGGTATCAAGGTTTCCAACACCGGGCGGGTGCTGGAGGCCGGAGCCAATATACTGGTGGCGGGTTCCGCTGTTTTTGAGGGAGATATTGCGGCAAATATCAGAGAGTTTCAGAAAATATTGTAAGGTAGCATAGATGGCAGAAACAGAGCAGAAGACGACGGATAAAAGGGAATATATTGTGGACGGCTTTTCCTTCCTCTCTGAGGAGGACGCGGCAGTGGCCAGGGAAGAGCTCAAGAAGGCCAGATATCTGAAGCGCCATCTGGATTATCAGGGGGCGGATATGATTCTTCAGTTGTATCGGAAGGCGCTGGAGGAGAGGTCTTTCCAGACGCCGGTTGGGCTTGCCTTTGTCAATGAGCTGCGGGAGCGTCTGATTGAAGAGGGTGTGGAAGAGTTTGAAATTGAGCCGATCCCCGTATATTATGACGTGGTTCAGAATAAAATGCGAAGTGGGTTCGAGCCGAAAAAAAAGCCGGAGAACACAAAAAAAGAGATGACGAAACTGCGTGTTTCCGTGATAGTGAATGTGATTCTGGCACTTTTGGTAGCGAGTATGTTTTTTGTGGCGTTGACAGGAAATAATCCGAATATTCTGAATTACAGGAATGCTATTTTAAATGAATATGCTGCCTGGGAACAGGAACTTACGGACAGGGAGAATGTGGTGAGAGAGAGAGAACAGGAACTCGGGATCGAGTAAAGGGCTGCAGGATGGAGAAATATAAGATATTGGTGGTGGATGATGAGAGCCGCATGAGAAAGCTGGTGAGCGATTTCCTTGTGAAGAATCAGTATCAGGTGCTGGAGGCGGCGGACGGAGAGGAGGCGCTGGATGTTTTCTTTCGGGAGAATGACATCGCCCTTGTCATTTTGGACGTTATGATGCCCAGGATGGACGGATGGCAGGTCTGCAAAGAGATCCGGGCCGAATCCAAAGTGCCGATCATCATGCTGACCGCGAAAAATGACGAGCGGGACGAACTGCAGGGATTTGAGCTGGGAGTGGATGAGTATATATCCAAGCCTTTCAGTCCGAAGATTCTGGTGGCGAGGGTGGGGGCTATTTTGAGGAGAACCGTTCAGGCATCGGCGGAGGCAAAGCTGGAGGCAGGCGGTATTGTTGTGGATAAATCGGCTCATATCGTCACCATAGACGGCAGAGAAGTGGATCTCAGCTTCAAAGAATTTGAATTGCTTGTCTACTTTATAGAGAATAAAGGGATCGCGCTTTCAAGGGAAAAGATTTTGAACAGCGTGTGGAATTATGACTATTTCGGAGATGCGAGAACCATCGATACCCATGTAAAGAAACTGCGAAGTAAACTGGGCAGCAGGGGAGAACTCATAAAGACGATCTGGGGTCTGGGATATAAGCTGGAAATAGAAGGTTAGATTTAAGCCATGTTATGCGGTTTGACGCGTAGCATGGCTTGTTTGTTCCGCACTGTTGAGTTGCACAAAAAAAGTGGTATTATTTGCACAAAAAGTCCTTTAATTTGCACAAAAAGGAAAAGAATGGCAGTTTATATTGACTAAAATATGTATAAAATGATAGAATGAATTCAATTAAATATACAGATTGCATAGAGAGGATAAAAGGGGGAGAATATGTTTGGATTTTTAAAAGGTAAGAGTAAAGAGATAATGATTGGTTCTCCGGTTAAGGGGAAGGCAGTGCCGATTTCGGAGGTGAACGACCCTACGTTTGCGGAGGAGATCCTCGGAAAAGGTGTGGCGATCATGCCGGAGGACGGAAAGATCTGCGCACCGGCGGCGGGAGAACTCAGCATGGTGTTTGACACGCTCCACGCGTTTTCCATGACGACGAAAGAAGGAGCGGAGATACTGGTCCATGTGGGGCTGGAGACTGTCGCTCTGAAAGGGAAAGGGTTTACGGCTCATGCGAAGGCCGGTGACAAGGTGGAGAAGGGAGATCTGATTCTCACCGCGGACTTTGATGTGATAAAGGGTGAAGGGCTTGACACGATCATCCCTGTAATCGTCTGCAATACGGAGGAGTACGGGGCGGTGGAAGCCCTGGCGGGAAAAGCGGTAAATGCGGGGGATGATGTGTTAAAGATTTCGCTGAAATAGGTTTTTTGACGGCGGCTGTCGTCTTAAAATAAAAAAGGGGTTTTAAAATTAAGGAGGGAATGTTATGAAGTATCTTCAAAAGTTGGGGAAAGCGTTAATGCTTCCCGTAGCGTGCCTGCCTATCTGTGGTATTTTGATGGGTATCGGCTATCTTCTCTGTCCTGCAACCATGCAGGGTGGTGATATCACAGGTTTTGCAAATCTGCTTGGCCTGTTCCTCGTGAAAGCCGGGGGAGCACTTATTGACAACATGGCTGTTCTGTTTGTCATCGGCGTGGGCGTAGGTATGGCTGAAGACAATGACGGAACGGCAGGCCTTGCTGCACTGGCATCCTGGTTGATGATGACAACTCTGTTAAATACAGGCTTTGTCACAACGATCAGACCGTCCGTAGCTGACAACGTAAACTACACGCTTGCGTTTGACAAGGTTGCAAATCCGTTTATCGGTATTCTGGCAGGTGTGATCGGTTCTATCTGCTATAACAAATTTAAGAGCACAAAGCTTCCGGATTGGCTGTCATTTTTCTCCGGCAAGCGCTGTGTGGCGATTATCGCAGGTGTTGTTTCCATTTTGGCATCCGCCGTACTTCTGTTTGTATGGCCGATCATCTTCAGCGTACTGATCGCAATCGGCGAAGGAATCGTGGGAATGGGCGCTGTCGGCGCAGGTATCTACGCATTCTTGAACCGTTTACTTATTCCTGTAGGCTTACATCACGCACTGAACAACGTGTTCTGGTTTGACACCATCGGACTTGGCGATCTGTCCCACTTCTGGGCAGGCGAGACATCCGCTGACGTGACATGGTCACTGGGTATGTATATGTCCGGCTTCTTCCCTTGTATGATGTTTGGTATTCCGGGTGCGGCAGTAGCAATGATCCAGAGCGCAAAGGAAAACAAGAGAAAAGTTGCTATCGGTCTGGTAGCGTCCGCAGCTGTCTGTGCATTTGTCTGCGGTGTAACGGAGCCGTTCGAGTTTGGCTTTATGTTCCTGGCTCCTGTATTGTACGTAGTATACGCACTGTTATATGGTATTTTTACAACGATCACCGTAATGCTCGGTTTCCGCGCAGGTTTCAGTTTCTCTGCTGGTGCAACAGACCTTCTGTTCTCCGCATCCCTGCCGGCTGCTGCTAAGACATGGCTGATTATCCCTCTGGGTATCGCGGCATTTATCGTGTTCTATGTGGTATTCCGTTTTGCGATCACGAAGTTCGACCTGAAGACTCCGGGGCGTGAGGATGACGATGATAATGAAGCGGAGAAGAGTGCAATTCTTGCAAATAACGACTATACACAGGTTGCTTCTCTGATCCTGGAAGGCGTGGGCGGCAAGGCAAACGTTGCTTCTATTGATAACTGTATTACAAGGCTTCGTCTTGAAATCAAGGATTATACTGCTGTGGATGAGAAGAAGATCAAATCCGCAGGTGTTGCGGGCGTTATCAGACCCAGCAAGACCGCTGTTCAGGTAATCATTGGTACAAAAGTACAGTTTGTAGCTGATGAGTTTAAGAAACTGTGTAAATAAAACTGTTTAATTAAAACTTAAGCAACCCTTTTTCGGAAAACAGCCGCTTGCAAGCGGCTGTTTTTCGTGTCATACTAATAAAAGCAGATTAAAAAAAGCAGAGGCACAGGCATGAAGCAAAAAAAATTTACGATCGGCAATCAGTTTTCATTTGTCTTTATAGTCACGATGGTGTTTATTCTTTTTCTTTACTGGCTGGCAAGCACGGTATATCTTGAACGCTATTATCTCTGGAAAAAGGAGAGCGCTATTTATGATGCTTATCTGCAATTTAATATGGCATCCGAAGATAATGTGTTGAACACGGAGGAATTTGATATTACCTGGCAGAAGATCTGCAGCAAATATAATATCGATGTGATTATTTTGGATGCGGATTCCAGGGCGGTAAAATGTTCGAGCAACGACTGGGAGTTTTTGGTGCGACAGCTTATGGACTGTTTTTTCAACATGAAGAGTATCGAAGAAAACCAGTACCCCAGGATTATAAAGGAAGAAAACAATTATACTATGCATATCGTGAAAGACTCCCGGACGGAGACGGACTATGTGGAAATGTGGGGGGTGCTGAATAACGGGAATCTGTTCCTGATACGGAGTCCGATCGAAAGTATTCGGGAGAGTGTGAGGATATCCCACCAGTTTTTGCTGTATTCCGGTATAGGGGTTATCATACTGGGGTCCTTTGTTCTGGGCATTATCGCGAAACGAATATCGAGGCCGATCCTTCGTCTGGCTAATATCTCGGAGAGAATGATCCATCTGGACTTTGACGCGAAATATGAGGGTGACGGCGCGGCGGAAATAGAGGTGCTGGGAAAGAATATCAATGAGCTTTCCGAGACGCTGGAGCGCACTATCTCGGAATTGAAGACAGCGAATAATAAACTGCAGAGGGATATTGAGAATATTGAGAAGCTGGACGGGCAGCGGCGGGAATTTCTCTCCAATGTCTCCCATGAATTGAAGACGCCGATTGCCCTGATACAGGGATATGCGGAAGGGCTGAAGGAAGGGGTCAATGAAGATGTGGAGAGCAGAGAGTTTTACTGTGATGTCATTATGGATGAGGCTTCCAAAATGAATACGATGGTGAAGAAACTGCTCACGCTGAATCATCTGGAGAGCGGCGACGATGCGGTGACGCTGGAGCGCTTTGATCTTGTGATGCTGGTGAAGAATTATTTGCAGTCCGCAGATATCCTGATCAGGCAAAGCGATGCGAAAGTGTGCATTGGCGCGGCATCTAAAGTGTACGTCTGGGCGGATGAATTTAAGGTGGAAGAAGTATTCATGAATTATTTTACCAATGCGCTGAATCATCTCTCCGGGGACAGAAGGATCGAGATAAAGATATTGCAGCAGGAGGAGACCGTGCGATTGTCCGTCTTTAATGCGGGCGAACCGATACCGGAGGAGAGTCTGCCCCATCTGTGGGAAAAGTTTTACAAGGTGGATAAGGCGAGGACCAGGGCTTACGGGGGGAGCGGAATAGGGCTTTCCATCGTCAAAGCAATTATGGATTCCTTTCATCAGCGCTACGGCGTGATCAATTATGACAACGGCGTGGAATTCTGGATAGAGCTTGAAAAAGCGAAAGAGAGTAGTCAAGAATCGGAAAAAGTGGTATCATAGAGAGTGCATAGCAGTTTGTAGACATTATAATCTTGCAAAAGGTAGGAAATCATAATGAAAAGGAAAAATGCGGAAAAGATTATCGTTTTGGGAGTGGTGTCCTGTCTGCTGATGGGATGCGGAAACAGTATTCCGGAGCTGACGGAGGAGGAAGCTTCCCTGATCGCGACATATGCGGCGGATGTGACGCTGGGACATAATAAGGAGAGTGAGTCCAGACTGATCGATACGGAGAAGGAGAGAGCGAGACGGGATGAACTTTCTGCAAAAATTGCGGAGCTGGGTGAAAAACAGGCGGCGGAAGAGGAAGCGGAAACGGAAACAGGACAGTATGTAAATAACGGCGCAGCAACGCAGTCAGAGTATAGAGCGGAAAACATAGCGGATTTTATAGGTTTGGACGGTTTTCAGGTGAGTTATGACGGATATGAGATAAAAAACAGCTATGCCGCGGATGAAACGGATGAGTGGGAGCCGACTTTTGATGCGACGGCTGGACAGAATCTGCTGATCGTCAAGTTAAAGATAACGAATGTCGGAGGAGTGTCGGCAGTGGCAGATGTGCTTTCAAAGGATATGATGTTTTCCATTCAGGGAGATAACGGTATGGGCGGGATGGCATTTGTGACGATGCTCTTAAACGACTTTGCCTTCGCGCAGGATGAGATAGAAGCCGGAGGAAGCAGGCAGTATGTTTTGATCACGCAGATCGATGAAAGTATTACAGAGACGCAGACCCTCTCTCTGCATATGAAAAAGGGAGATGAGAATATGATCGTAAATTTGCAGTGAGAGAAAGGGTAAAATGAAAAAAATAAAAAATTTGTAGAAAATTTAAAAAAGTTGTTGACAAAGTGGAAAGTAAGCTGTATGATTATATTCGCTGCTGATGAGAAAGCAGCACAGAACCTTGACAAATAAACAGTAATGCAGCCCTGAAAAATTCCGAAGCTGCCGGG